>JANLIN010000069.1 GCA_024654345.1 Candidatus Komeilibacteria bacterium | reverse complement strand
ACCCTCTCCTCCAGAGGAGGAGAGGGAAAGATTTAATTTAACTATTCATTTAGATATCTCCCCCTCTCCTTTGGTACTCTAAAGGAGAGGGGGTTGGGGGTGAGGATTTGATTTGAGGTCTCCCGACCGTAACCTTGACACTCCTTGCCTGAGCGTATACAGTTAACACAAGGTCCGCACCCACCAAGGAGGGCCTTATTTTTATGGCAATAATTATGGAAAAACTTCTCAAACAATATTTCGGCTACGATGAATTTCGTCCTTTCCAAAAGAAAATCATTACCAGCATAGTACATAGTAATGACACGCTGGCAATAATGCCCACCGGTGGCGGCAAATCGATTTGCTTTCAATTGCCCGCGCTGTACTTTCCGGGAATAACTTTGGTCATCTCGCCTTTGATATCACTAATGAAGGATCAAGTAGATGCTCTACGCGCCAATGGCATTGCCGCCGAGTATATTAATTCCTCACTGCCACCGGAAAAAATTGAAAATATTAAAACCAGCGCCTTGAACAAAAATCTTAAAATATTGTACTTGGCCCCCGAAAGACTGGCGGCTTCCTCTTTTATGGATTTTCTACGACGGCTGAATGTCAGCTTAATCGCCATCGATGAAGCCCACTGCATCTCCGAATGGGGACATGATTTCCGACCGGACTATCGCAATTTGAAATATCTGAGAGATATGCTCCCGACTACACCAATGATCGCTCTCACTGCCACCGCCACCCCCAAGGTCAGAGACGATATAATCAATCAGCTTAATTTGAACCAAGCGGCTGTTTTCCAGGCGAGTTTTGACCGACCCAATTTATCCTACCATATATATGACAAGAAAAACGCCTTTGAGCGACTGGTAAATCTGCTGGAAAAATATCAAGAAAACTCCTCCATCATCTACTGCTACTCACGCAAGCAAACCGAAAAGCTGGTCCATGACTTGAGTCAGAGAGGAATCAAAGCACTCCCGTACCACGCCGGACTTGATAATCCCACGCGCCAGAAACACCAAGATCTTTTTATAAAAGATGAAATCCAAGTTGTCGCCGCCACTATCGCCTTTGGTATGGGGATAGACAAGCCGGACGTGCGCTTGGTCGTCCATTGGGTATTCCCCAAAAGTCTGGAAGGATACTATCAAGAAGTCGGCCGGGCCGGCAGAGACGGACTCGCCAGCGAGTGTGTCACCTTTTACGATCAAAAAGACCGGCGAAAACACGAGTACTTTATTGACATGATGGAAGACGAAGAAGCGAGAGCCAAAGCCCAAGAGAAACTCGAGGCTGTCATACACTACTGCGATCAACGTCACTGCCGTCGACGCTTCCTACTGGAATATTTTGGTCAGAAACACGATCAGACAAACTGCCAGAACTGCGACAACTGCCTTGGGAGTAAATCTATATTCAAAACCATCGCCAAGCGTCTGCGAAAAGAGGAACCTTACGATGAAGAATTATTTCAACTCCTGCGCGCACGACGCAAACAGCTGGCCGACAAGCTGGATGTCCCGCCCTTTGTAATCTTCAGTGACGTCTCCCTCCGTGCCATGGCCCGCGTTTACCCGCTGAACAAGATTGATTTCCTGGAAATATCAGGCGTCGGTCCAAAAAAGCTAGTGCAATACGGCCCCGAATTTATGGCCATAATCTCCGCTTATAAAAAGCGAATTAACTCTTAGACTCTTCTGCAGACAATAAAAAAAGACCGCAGATTTAATCGTTGGTCTTTTTATTGAATTTTATATTTTGGCTACTCTCTCCGGAGAAAAATGATCCGGCTCGAGCATAAAAAACTCCCTCTCCTTGGGTAGATTGTTGTAGTCTACCGCCTTAGGAGAAAAAAAAGGTTTAGAACATTCAGAGCAGGTGTGACTGCTCTCGTCAGCGCTCACCTCTTGACTATTGTTACACCACGGACATTCCGTGGTTCTTAAATTTGTCATAGAGCCTCCTACAAGCTTTGTGTTACGTAAATAAACAGGCAAACAGTAAAGCCCGCCGCATATAAAAATATCTCTCCCGATTCCAATTCAAAGGCTTTTATAAAAAGCCTGATGCAAATTATAAGTGAGCCCAGCCCTAGAATAGGCGAAAATGAAAGAGGTGTATATCCAATATTAGTGGATATATCAAGCCCTATGATTACCCCAGCTATAGCCGATACGATGAAAGTAATGGCACCAATGTTTTGAGCTACGGATGCTTCGCTTTTCCCAGAACCTACGAGCGAAAACGTTTTCTGTTTCATTTTATTACTCTCTTCTTTATTGTTAAAAAACTATATTTTGCTAAATTATATACTATTTAAACATATTTGTCAAGCACGCGGAAAGATAGTAGAATTAGGGGCATATGACAGCCAGTCCGAAAAAATTGGGCAGTATCCCCCGCCAGCCGGGGATTTATCAGTTCTTTGATGAGAAGAACAAGCTTCTATATATCGGCAAAGCTAAAAATCTGCACAGTAGAGTTCGCTCGTATTTCCAAAGAACGGCGGATTTGTCTCCGGCCAAACAGCAGATGGTAGTAGCCATTAAACATATCAAATACACCATCGTTAACAACGAGACCGAAGCATTGTTGTTGGAAAAAACTTTGATCCGCAAAGAACAACCCCCCTACAACATTGACCTACGGGACGATAAGTACTGGCTATATATAAAAATCGATCGCTCCGGAACTTGGCCGTATGTGACCACCACGCGCCGCTTTGAGCCGGCTAATAAAGTTCGCTTCTTCGGCCCCTTTATATCCGGCCTGGCAGTCAGACGCATTTCCAAACTATTGCGTCGCGTCTTTCCCTTTCGCTTGCCGCCGGATTACAAAACCGAGCTACCAAAAGATACCATCTGGCCCCCAACTTATTTCGGTCACTACTTAACAGGCACTGAGTCAGAGATCAAAGAGCAGTACGAGCAGATCCTACATGAGATTCTGGATTTTTTGAACGGTAACACAGCGGCGGTTATCAAGGAAATTAAAGCCAAGATGAAAGGCGCCGTCACCGAACAGAATTATGAACTGGCCAAAGTTTACCGCGATCAAATACAAGCCGTCGAGGCCTTGAAGGTCCGACAGGATGTGGTTATAAATCAAAATGTGGATGAGGATTTTATTTCTTTATACAAAGACAGTGGCAAGAGCTTTATTAACCTATTTAAGGTGCGTCGCGGCAAGCTCT
>JANLIN010000065.1 GCA_024654345.1 Candidatus Komeilibacteria bacterium | reverse complement strand
AAAAGTACATAACGGCGGAATTTACCCGGGAGTAAGAGTCTACAACGAGCAAGAAGAAAGTTTGCTTCTAGCTTCGATGGAATTATTCGGTCCAGGAGGATCGCTATTCACTTTTCCCATTTTTGGAAATGTAGCTCAGGAAGGAGATATTGTTGTAGTCAAGTTTAGTGAATTGAGATACTACAACCTACTGTCTGCCATTAGGAATGCTGTAGATGAAAAAGATAATAGAGTGCAGGCTGCCACTGAGAAAGAAGAGAAGGAAAAGCATGCTCGCCTAATACAGCTAGTCAAAATAAATAACTGTCAATAACTGAACATCCCCCGAACAGTAAAAAAACTATTCGGGGGCTACTCCAAGATCATGAATGTTACACGAGTTTCTCAAGTAAGATATAACGCAGATTCGGATTTCATGGTTTTAGAGAAGTTTGCAAATTAACAAAAAAAAGAGGTGACATGAATAAGTTTTTATTTTTGATGTTCTGTTTTTTCTTCGGGCTGGGGACATCATATATATTGCCCGATGAGCTGGCTGTTGAATATTTCACCTTTAGCAGTGATAGTCATAAATTTTATTTTATAGTGACAGTAGCCAACGTGGGGGCAAGTATTGTTTTAGGAATCGTCGGCTATGGATCATTATCAAAGTCTATGTTAGGGAGCTATACAGTATATATGTTGAGCCAGGCTCTACTAGCATATTGTGTAGTGATCGTCTGGAAAATGAATACAAGTATTTATACAACTCATTGTATATGGTACAACGCACTGCTTGGTTGCCTTTGTTTCGTAGCCTACCTGGTACTGCGGAGAGGCGCCATGAATGTAACACAGCCCTCCGTTAGTGGGCTAACAATATAGAACAGTACTTCTGGGTCCAGAAAATGATCTGGACCACTTCTTCAAGATCATGAAAGTTACACGAGTTTCTCAAGTAAGATATAACGCAGATTCGGATTTCATGGTTTTAGAGAAGTCAATATATTAACAAAATAAAGAGAGGTAATAGTGAACATTTATATCATACTGCCGTTTTGCTTGTTGATAGCAATTCAAGTGGGACTTGTCGGGGCATTAATAGACTACGGCAATACCCACATAACAAAGCAGTGTGAGCCTGAAATTAGCAGTGTGATGATGATTCTATTTGCCGCCGGTCTAGTTGCCCTGGGATTTCTATTGAATTTAGTTGCTAATGGCTCAATTGTTTTTGTAGGCTGTATTGTTGGAGGGTTAATTTCGCTTTTAACCTACAAGATAGCCTACAGTTGCCTGATAAGGAAGTCCTTATCAAAAAGAGAGTAATTGAAAAAAATTAGTCGCCGGTAAAACCCTGCGACTTTTTTATTATCATGTGATCTGTTAAAATGAGTGTATGCTAATTGGACTCATAATTATACTATTGGTGGTTCTTGTGACGGCCATAATTGTCGGCTGGTCTTTCTTTGTTTTGTGGCGTACAGGCGTCCCTTTTGTGACTATGCGAAGATATGAAAACGAGTTTGTGTTGAATTCTTTAGACATCAAACCGGGCCAGACATTCTTGGACCTTGGTTGCGGGGATGGACGCTTATTGAAAATGTTAGCGGATAAGTACCAAATAAATGGCACCGGCTATGAGCTGAATATTTGGGCCTATTGGCGAGCAAAGTTGAAGACTTGGCACTATCCCAATATTCGGATTTACTACGGTGACTATTTGAAAGCCGACTGGTCATCTTTTGATTATATATTTACTTACGCTATGCCGGGCATGATGACTCGGATCCAAGGCAGATTGGTCAAAGAGCGAATAAAAAACTGCACTTTTGCGACCTACGCCTTTCGCTTACCGAGCATAGAGCCAACGCATCTGCATTATCGGGACATCGATAAGAGACGTGGTGGTTTATACATCTACCTTTTGTGAATAGGTTAACCGGCGCAATCTGGCAGCTATTAAAGTAATGAAATTGTATCCTGAAGTAAATAAGTATCGTCATGAGTGTTGTCAGAGTTATGAACAGGGCGAAAGAATTGGCCGATAATAACCAAAAAGATATCCACAGGCACTATGATTACATAAAAATGATACTTCCCTAAAATATTTTTTCATAAACTTTGAGCGGCGTAAGAAGTGGTAAAAAATTTTAGATGAGCCGTAAAATATTTGAAGAAGATGATCGTGTTGAAATTATTATCTTGCTGAATCAAGAATAGTGCTAATCACAAAAAATCGCTGCTACATATTTAGCGTTAGCCACCGAGCAGGGGTGTCACGGCAAATATGTATGTAGCTCCGGCTTGGGTAAATAGAGTGGTGTTGTGAATATTTTTTCCGTATTGAAAGATCGATTGTAAGAAAAATGAGTGTCACTAAATCAACAAAAAATCCCGTAAAACGGGATTTTTTGTCTCTCTCGGAGAGAGAAGAGTAGTGAAAAGTGAATAGAAGACAAAAGTTATTACTTTCTCTTCTTAGCACTCTTGCGCTTAGCTACTTTTCTCTTAGCGGCTTTGCGCTTCGGGGCCTTCTTAGCTACCTTGCGCTTAGCTACTTTTTTCTTAGCCACCTTTTTCTTAGCGGCTTTGCGAGCTTTTTTCTTTGCTGCCATGTTACTCACCTCCCTTCTTCTTATAGATAGTTATCACTTGATGCAAAGCATCAGGATAAGATAAGACTACGAGTAAGAGTATCTTTAAAAATAACCTTACTACTATATAAATTATACAATTTTTTATAATGCAATGCTATGATCTATACATAAAAAAACAGATCGCAAAACTTTATGTGATGAATCTATAATGAGGGAATAATATCTTTTAATTGTTTTAAATAATCACGGGCACCGACATCTGTCGGGCTGTATAGAAGAGACGTATACCAGGCTTGGCGAGCTTTCTCGTATAGTTTGAGATTGAAATAAACGACACCCAACTGATTATATAGTGAGCTCTTTTTATAACCAAGTTCGGCAGCGGCATTCAATAGGGTGACGGCCTTATTTAAATAGGTCGGATCGCTAGTGCTGCCATATAGTGAGCCTAGACTGAGGTAGGCGCGGTAGTCTCTAGGATATTTTTCTATTAGTTTCTGATAAATACTGACAGCGCGGTCGGGAAGGCCGAATATCTCCAAAATGTCCCCAGCCACCATTGTATCCTCATAATCGTGGCTATTCAGTAAGTAGGCGATATTTTTTTCTACGTTGTTGACATCGATATTTGCTAGGTCCGGCCTATCATTGGCCGGTATAAAGATGGCGTTGTATCTGTCAATCTGAACCATTTTCCACTGGTTGTCAGTTACCCTTTGGCGAAAGAAACTTCTTCCCCAAGGAGTGCCCTCTTGATGACGCCAGTAAATGATATCAAATCCGTATTTGTCCACGGCCGATGCCCATTTAGCATCTTCTAACTGCATGGGGATGTATTCATCTTGGAAAAAAGTGGCCGGATAA
>JANLIN010000055.1 GCA_024654345.1 Candidatus Komeilibacteria bacterium | reverse complement strand
CCGCCCCGGCCTTGCCTAGAGACATAGCAACCACCAATTTCAGTGGCGGCATTTTCAGAGACATGTCTTCCTCATAATCAGGCGCTTCCACCGTAAATGGTACGCCCAGCTTTCCAAACAGTTCCTTTCGCCGCGGCGAAGAAGAAGCGAGAATGATTTTTTTTGGTGCAGATTTTTTCATAATTCTAACTTAATTTCAGAAAACTCATTGCATAGGCTGGAGTGACTTGAACTTGCATCAAGGCACGCTCGTCCGCCTCTGGCAGGTAAGCCGCGCTACTCTTAAAATATGAATAACCGTCTTTCGAGAACACAGTTTTACACTTGAGCCCCGAGCGTAGCCCGTCTGACGGGAAACGTCAGACGCTTCGGGGCGTAGTCGAGGGGTTTCGCGCCAAAGGCGGATCAGTCTCTGGCTGAAAGTGGAAAACTGAAAGGAGGAACATTGCGGAGGCTGGAGTGACTTGAACTTGCTTCAAGGCACGTAAGACGGAGCAATGTTCGGACGCGACACGTCCGACAAGTCGCGGAGAAGGTAACGGGAATTCCGCCTCACCTACGTCCGCCTCTGGCGGACTTCGGCTCGTTGTCCTGAGCAGCTCGTAAGTAGCCACTGGCTACTTACTCGACGCACGCTTCAGCTCACTGCGTGAGCTTCGCGTTGCTCCTGCCCGCCTGCCCTCCGGCTTGTCCTCCGTAGTTCGCTACAGCGAACGAAGGGGGAAGTTCGCTATGGCGAACGTAGGGGGGTTCGATTCCTTTGCTATTTAAACAGTGTTTTGCTTATACAATACCTCATTTGTATAAAAACTCGTTCGTGGCTTGCCATCCGAAGCTCGCCATTGCGAGCGTAGGATGGAGCAGGTAACGGGAATCGAACCCGTGCCCCAACCTTGGGAAGGTTATGTTCTACCATTAAACTATACCTGCGCGTGGAGCCGAGAAGAGGACTCGAACCTCCAACCTACGGTTTACGATACCGTTGCTCTACCATTGAGCTATCTCGGCTTAAAAATTGCCTACGTTTTGAAGAAATATTTCCACCAAACTTTGTACCCACTTTCTTCTTCTTTCGCTTGCAGTGTCTGCAGACGTGCTCCTTGATTCATGATTTGTTGCGCCTGCTCAGGATCAGTCACAATGATGACTTTTTCTCCTGGTTTACGCAGGTTGAGCTTCGTGCGGGCCTCAATCTCAACGAAGTCCTCACTCTGTGCATATTCCCATGTCTCTTCCAACTCCTGTCGCTGATCGCTGAGCTGAGAAATCTGTTTACTCAGATCTCCTATCTCGTCCCGCAATGACTGCTGACGGTAATAATCCCGCACCGTTGAAAATATGAAAAATACTATCACCGCCAAAGCACCGATTATGAACCACTTGGAATAATAGAATTTTTTGATATTTCCCTGACTCATGTTAAAATTATAGCACACTGACTGACTTGGTCAGATTAATAATAAATTATCTTCTACATGACTCGTCGCACTCAAAGAATTATCTGGACATTTGTAGCGGTGATAATAATAATATCCATGATCATTTGGACACTGGGGATATTTTATTACTAAATCCACTACTCTTCCTTTTTAAGAATGGCTAAATAAGCCTCGGTCGGTATGTGCACTTTCCCGCGACCGGCCATTTTCTTTTTGCCTTTTTTCTGTTTGTTAAGGAGTTTCATTTTGCGGGTAACATCACCGCCATACAGCTTCGCCGTCACATCTTTGCGTAGTGCCGACAGTCTTTCGGCGGCTATTATTTTGGCGCCGACGGCGGCCTGTATTTTTATCTCAAACTGCTGACGCGGCAAAATTTCTTTCAGTTTGGTGACAATCCGACGTCCCACTTCCTCCGCCTCATTGCGATACACCATCGTACTCAACGCCTCCACTTTTTCATCCGCTACCAGCACATCCAGTTTTATGACACTGACCGGTTGATAACCCGCAAAGAAGTAATTCAGTGAAGCATAGCCGGAGCTGACCGCTTTTAAGCGACTGAAAAAATCCGATAGGATAGCAGCCAGTGGTAATTGATAATGTAAAATAGCCCGGACGGTATCTAGATATTCTGTATTTAAATAAATCCCCCGTCGCTCCTGCAATAACTGCATGACGGCTCCCAAATATTCAATCGGGCAAACAATATCAGTATTCAAAATAGGCTCCTCTACCTTCTCAAATTTGGACATGTCAGAAAAGGTCTGAGGATTACTGATATTCTCCTGACGTCCACCTTTGTACTCCACGCGATAAGCAACCGCCGGTACGGTGATAATAAGGTCCAAATCAAATTCGCGCCGCAGTCGCTCCTGCACGACCTCCAGGTGTAGCAGTCCCAAAAATCCACAGCGAAAGCCAAATCCCAGCGCCGCCGAGTGTTCGGCTTGAAAACTGAGAGCACCGTCATTCAATTTGAGTTTTTCCAGAGCGCCGCGCAGGCGTTGATAATCATCCCCCTGCTGGCAAAATAGACCGGCGTAAACCATCGGCTGAATTTCTTTATAGCCAGGGAGCTGGGGTGCCGGATTCTGGCGACTGGTTATTGTGTCACCAACGCGGACTTTGCTGATATCTTTCAAGCCGGTCACCAAATAGCCAATCTCACCTGGTCCCAGATTGGGCGCCGCTTTTAATTTGGGCGTGAAATAGCCTACTTCCAAAGCGTTGGAGTGAGACTTGGTACCGATGAACTCGACCTCTGATTGGGCCGCCACCGCACCGCTAATAACACGTATATAAGCAATGACGCCGCGATAATCGTCAAATTCCGAATCAAATATCAGAGCTTGCAATGGCTCCTCCAAGGTACCGCGCGGTGGTGGTACTTTTTCGATGACCGCCTTCAGGACCGCCTCAATATTGTCTCCGGTTTTGGCTGAGACCGGTATGATATCAGTCGGTTCACATCCCAACAGCTGAACTATCTCCTGCTGTACGCGCGGCAAATCAGCCGCTGGCAAATCGATCTTGTTGATGACCGGGATAACAGTCAACTCCTGTTCCATCGCCAAATACAAATTGGCCAATGTCTGTGCCTGTATTCCCTGTGTCGCGTCAACAACCAAAATAGCGCCCTCCACCGCCGCCAAAGATCGTGAAACTTCATAATTGAAATCGACATGCCCCGGAGTATCGATCAAATTCAGTTCGTACCCCAAATAGGCCATACGAACCGGCTGTAGCTTAATGGTAATCCCCCGCTCTCTTTCCAAATCCATGGAATCCAAAAGTTGTTCTTTCATTTCTCGGTCGGCCACCGTGCCGGTGGTTTGCAAAAATCTATCCGCCAGAGTGGACTTGCCATGATCGATGTGAGCGATGATACAAAAATTTCTAATCTTACTTGTCATTGACTGTATTTACTACTGGTTTTTTAAATATCTGGCGATAAAAATTGGAAGCGATTTTTATCTCCGGCAATCCCAGGACATAAGCGACCATCAAATACGCCCCTATACCACCCACAAAAGCCACGACAGCCTGGATGGCAATGCCCATGAATGTCTGCATATCCACTATCGCTGCCAATACATGAAGTAAGGCGTAAGCTGTTAAGCCGGCAGCCAGGGAGCTCAGACAAATATGAACAATCCCTCGAATCAATTGCTTATCATCAATATCGCCAATTTTTTCACGCAAAACAATCAACAGTGCCAACATGTTTAATATATTGGCAAAACTGAAGGCGGCCGCCAGTCCAATGACGCCCCAGATCGGCGCCAACCAGAAAGAAAGTATCAGATTAACGACCACCGCGCCAACACCTATTATTACCGGTGTCTTGGTATCCTCAAAGGCGTAGAAGGACCGAGCAAGCAGAGGTATTGTCCCTTGCGCGAATAATGATATGGCAAATATTCCCAGCACTTGTGCCGTATAATAAGTGTCCTGCCAATCGAATGAACCGGCCCCCAAAACCAAACGAACTATCTGTGCCCGCAATACTAAAATCAGTATTGCTACCGGGATGATCAAGAACAAAATTTTCCGAAATGTGAGGGTGAAACTGCCGCGAAAGGCGTCCATGTTCTGTGTCGACCAGGCCTGGGAAAAAGCGGGAAAAGCGGCGATAGCCAATGACAAACCGAAAATCGAAACCGGAAAATGCTGAAGATTGTTCGCCAGATTGAAGATAGCGATACTTCCGACCGTCAAGGTAGAAGCAATGGAGGTGATAACTACTTGGTTGACTTGGTTAGCGGCTAAACCAATGGTGCGTGGTATCATCAGTCGCACAATCTTATTAACTTCGGTAGTTGATCGCCACAACCATTTCCAACGCCAACCATGCTTATTTACCGACGGCCATTGAATAAGCAGATGTAATATTGACCCTAATACCACCCCATAGGCCAAACCCTGGACACCCCACATGGGGTAAAACCAAAACAAGCCTACTATAATGCCGATATTATAAAAAATCGGCGCTATGGCGTATGGTACAAAATCACGAACAGAGTTTAGAATACCTGACAGAACATTGCTGATCCCAAAAAAAATAATGCTCAACAGCATTATCCTAGTCAAAACGATCGTGGTTTGCTGACTAGCATCGTCAAAGCCGGGAGCTATCAAGCGCACAATCCAAGGCGCGGCCACTATGCCCACCCCTGCCAGTACCACCAAGGCACCTGTCAATTTGGTCAGAATAATATTGGCTAGCTCATAAGCGGCGTCCTTATTCTGTGACCACAATCTGACAAAGACCGGTATAAAAGCGGCGGATAAAGCACCCAGTACCAAAGTGTTAAATATCAAATCCGGCAGTCTAAAGCTGGCATAGTAAATATCCAAAATCGCATCGGCGCCAAATTGGCTGGCCAACAAACGATCACGCAATAAACCGGCCAGTTTTGATAAAATTGAAAAAAAGGCAATCAAGACTGCCCCACCCGTGACCGTTGACACCAGTTTATGCCATATTTTGTGTACCATAGACTTCCAATAATATAGCAGAAAAAGGCAACTAAGTCTAGGGTGCGCAACTCATATTTAAGAGGAAGGACTCTTACTGCCAGACAGCCATCGCTCGTGCTAATAGTTGTTCCGGGTAAACCGACTTTTCGCTTTCGTACTACCGCCAGACAGATGTGAAAATAGCAGTTGTACTAGCTCAAAATTTTTGAAAGACAAAAGAAAGTGAAAAATATCCAAAGCTAAAGTTAAGTAAAACTACGTGAGAGGCGGAGACCCAAAAAGTCATCCCGAGCCGAAGCAGAGTCGGCATCGACAACCAGCAGACGACCATCCAAGTCCCAGCCCGCGTTCACGACACGAGAACCCGAGTATGACTTTAATAACCACGTCCAACCATTTTCATCCAAGTGTTTGCCTGTTTTCTCAAAGTAAATGGACTGCTGCAACACATATTCCTCCAGCGATCCTCCTTCGGCTTGAACTTCTATCTCTTGTCCATTGATGGTGGCCATGAAGTTAACCTTCATTTCTTGGCTTGCGGCTATTCTTTTGGCTACCTCTTCAGCGTCAAGACCGGTCAGTTGCATTATATCTTTATTGAGCGTAGCTTTGAGATAAGGGTTGGCGATGGGATTCTCGAAGATATTCTGATCAGAATGAGTAAGGACTATCCTGTATCCTGAGGGGTATAAATTTCTGACTGCCGCGAAGGATCCTCCATTGGTGAAGTCATTGCTCTGCCACGTGGCATTGACCTTTATCTTCTTACCCCCAACATTCTCTTCCATACTCTCTATAAGCTTTTGGTTGAGGACTTCTTCTTCGGGGAGATCGTCGGGAACTATGAGGATAGAGTCATACCCGTATTTTTCCATTTCTTCCTTGATTTCAGCATAGTTTCTGTTCCAGATGTCTATTACCTTGGTTTGGTCTATATCCAGCTCCAGTTTGTTTTTGTAGAAGGCGGTTTGTTCGTTCAAGACTTGTTCGAAATCTATCTCTATCTCTCGTTCAACATTTGTCTCCGGGTTTTCCCAGACAGCTTTGATGATTGGAGAAAAAGACTCCGGACGGGATTCGGGCTTGTTAGCTATTTCATCCAAACCAAGCTCTGCCCTTTCTTCCGGTGTCAAAGCGCGGACGAGTTTGGCATCGTCTTCTTTTTTGATCATGAAGGGTTGTGTGTTTTTCGGGGTTTCGAGCATATGTTTAGGTTATTTTATTCTACGAGGATAA
>JANLIN010000052.1 GCA_024654345.1 Candidatus Komeilibacteria bacterium | reverse complement strand
ACTCGATACGCTGTCTTTATGATTGACCGCCTGTCACTATCAGCGATCAACTCCTGAGTATTATACAGATTTTTTGGGGTTTGGCAAGTCGCGACGTTTATAAATCGTGATACCTACCCCAACAGCGACAATTAGAATGCTGAACCATTGCGGCCACCGCAAACCGAAATAAATCGGCGTCTGATCAATTTTCACCATTTCCAAGAAAAAACGGATAAAACCATAACCGGTCAAATAAAGGCCAATTGTCATACCCGTTTTAAAATTTGCTTTGCTTTGCGCCCAAAAAAGTCCCACAAAAAGAAGCAAATTTAAGACTGACTCGTATAAAAAGGTAGGGTGAAATAAGGCGCTACCCTCGTACGCTGACACTCTGTTTTCTGCCTCAATAAATATACCAAAAGCACTGTCTGTCGGCCGTCCGTACAACTCTTGGTTGAAATAGTTACCCCAGCGCCCGATTGCTTGTCCCAGTGGCAAAGCCACTGCCAGCCAATCAGCTACTCGCCAAAAAGACCAGTTGTATTTTCGACAAATTATATAAACCGCTATCGCGCCGCCGATAATACCGCCGTGAATAGCCAAGCCACCTTGCCATACTTTGAAGATATCGCCCGGGTTTTGTTGATAGTAGGACAATTCCAACAATACATCATAGAGACGCGCTCCGATGAAACCACCTATCAACGTATAAAAAATCAAGTTATCCCACTGCTTGATTTCTATACCGGCTCGCCGGACAAAATAGCGACTCACAAAATAAGCGGCAACGATAGCCACCAACATTATCAGTCCATACCAATAGACGGGCCAGCCAGCCACTGAGAAAAAGACTGGCTCCGGTACATACGTTTGCCAAAACATAGTGATAGTAAATAAGATCCTTAAAAAGCCGCGAGGAAAATAGACTTAGTTCCTTCTCGCTGACTACTCCTGCGGTGTGATAACCGAAATATAGGCATTGATAATAGTATCCCACTGCTCCCTTGAGATTACACCGCTGAGAATGGTTCCGTTCACAAAAAAAGTGGGAGTGCCGATAACGCCCAGATCGAGACCGTCACTCAAGTCCTTACGGACCCGATAGCCGTATTTTTCAGAGGTAAAACATTCACGAAAGGCTGATTGTTCAAGCCCCGCTTGCCGTGCCAGAGTGTAGTATAAATCTTTCTGTGACAGCTGTTCTTGATGAGCGAATAATAAATCATGATATTGCCAAAACTTTCCCTGCTCCTGCGCACAAGTAGAGGCAATGGCGGAAACAAAAGCATAAGGATGCGAGTCAGCAATGGGAAAATGGCGGTACCGCAAATTCACCAAGCCACCATATTGATTGACTATCTCCATGACAATTGGATTCGCCTGCCGGCAAAAGGGACACTGAAAATCTGAAAATTCGACAATTTGTAAGGGCGCGTCCGATAGGCCAAAAAGCGGTGCCTCCTCGCTAACTAGGGTTTCCAGGCGTTGAAGTTGTTCCTCTGTCATCGGTAGACCCTCGGCTTTGATGTTTTTCAAATTTTTATAAACGGCGAAGCTAAAGCTGATCAAAAAAGCCAACCCTAAAAGTCCCAGGATTATTGCTACCAATCCCCCGGTAGTGCGGTACCATGGTTTGCTTTGGTTGTTATCAATTGTCATGCGAAATTTCTTTAGTAGCTGTCTGTCTACCTATTATAAACTGTAGACCCAAAATAACCAAGAAAATGGCTACCACGATAATCCAGCCCAGATCACGGAACATAACACTGATATATTCGTACCCGCGACCCAGATAATAGCCCAAGAGCGTGTAGAGAGCGTACGATGTGACATTGGCCACGAGGTTCCACCGGGCAATTTCTCCATACTTTTTCTTCGTTAACCCATATACAAAAAGGCCGGGATGAGCAAAGCCGTAAATAAATTTTGTTAACACGATCATTTTCTTCTTGTGACGCAGATAGCCGTCCATGATCTTATCCACCCGTCTTTTATTCAACAAGATGAATTTCCCGTATTTATCAAGCCAATCACGCCCATAATGATACCCCGCCCAGTAGTATAGATAATCACCGGCGAAAACAAATAATGGCCCCAATAACAAAGGCCAAAAAGAAAATATTCCGATTGAGAGCAAGAACCCGCCCAACCAGTATATGGGTTGTCCCTCTACCATTAATAGTAAAAAATAGAGGGGGTAGCCATAATCCTGCATTGCTTGTTGCCAGTCCATGATAACTTGCTATGTTTAATTAAAATTTTTTTTTCCGAAAGTCGATTTTTTTTCTTTTCTTTTCTCATATATAACCTGCCCCACAAAAATCATCACCACTAGGACGATAAGAATGACAATTCCGGCTTCCTTTAGCATAGTTCGGGTGTAGCCATATCCTTCGCCCAGATAAAATCCAAGCGCCAAGTACATGAAATATGATAGTGTCGATCCGACTATGCTCCAACCGATAATATCTTTATAACGACCACCGGTTGCGCCAAATACCAAAAGAGCATTATGCCCGATGCCATAAATAAAGGCGCCGATAAAAACCGTCTTGCGCTTGTGTTTATGGAATAACTGTCGAATGAATTCAACCCTATTCTCCGTAAGAAATATATACTTACCATATTTAGCGATCAGTTTACTACCGACGCGCTGTCCTAATAAATAAAATAAATAGTCACCCAAATACAAAAAAGGTAGTCCCAAAATCAGCGGCCATAGTTTGAAAATTCCGATTGACAAAAAGAAACCTCCCAACCAATAAATCGGTTGGCCTTCCGCCACCAAGAAGAAATAATAAAGGTAATAACCGTATTCTGAGATGGCGTCCGTGATTTCCATGTTACTCTTTCTCTAAAACAGCCGCTAAACGCAACATTTGATCCTCTCGCCAAGGCGCGCTCATCAATTGCCACCCGATAGGTAGCTTTTGACTATCCGTGCCCCCAGGCACAGAAATGCCGGGAGCACCAATAATATTGGCCACTACCGTATATACATCTGACAAATACATGGCCATCGGATCGGTGGTTTTCTCTCCAATTTTAAAAGCCGTCGTCGGTGTTGTCGGGCTGAGCACGGCTTGATATTTTTGCCACTGTTGCGCGAATAACTGACGCATCCGCTTCTTTGCCAAGTCAGCTTTTTTATAATAAGCATCATAGTAGCCAGCCGACAAAACATAGGTACCAGTCAATATGCGACGTTTTACCTCTGGTCCCAAAAGCTGACCGCGCGTCTGCTGATAATGACTCCAAAGATCTTCGGCTCCCACCGTCATGCCATAACGGATGCCGTCAAAACGAGCTAAATTAGCCGATACTTCTGCCGGCATAATAATATAATATATGGCTAGAGCCATCTCCAACAACGGCCAATCGACCAACTCCACCTTGGCACCCGCGCGCGTCAGTTTCTCCGCCGCCAAGCGCACTGATTTTTCCACCTCCGTATTCAGCCCCTCTTCCAAAAACTGTTTAGGCAAAGCGACTCTCATGCCTCGTACGTCTTGATCTATTTCCGCCGCCCATTTTTTTAGAGGTTTGTCTTTGGCACTGCTATCCAGCCGATCCGGTCCGGCGATGCTCTCCAACACGATGGCCGCATCCTTAACGGTTTTTGCCAATACACCAGGCTGATCAAAAGAAGAGGCCATGGCTATCAGTCCATACCGTGAACAACGGCCGTAAGTCGGCTTCAGACCCACTACGCCACAAAAAGCCGCCGGTTGTCGCACTGAGCCACCGGTGTCTGTACCGAGAGAATAAGTACAAAGATCCGCCGCTACGGCCACGGCACTACCACCGGAAGAGCCACCGGGTACACGATCCGGTGCTATCGAATTTCTGGTCGGCCCAAAAGCACTATTCTCATTGGAGGATCCCATGGCAAATTCATCGCAGTTAACTTTGCCGAGAATGATACCCGCTTGTTTTTTTATTTTATCCACTACCGTCGCGTCGTACGGTGGAATATAGTTTTCGAGAATTTTTGACCCCGCGGTGGTTCGTATTCCCTGTGTCACAATGACGTCTTTGATTGCCATCGGGATGCCTGACAAAGGGCCAATCTTGGCGCCAGCCGATATTTTTTTATCTACTAGACTAGCTGTTGCCAACGCCTCCTCATTAAGGGTAAGATAAGCGTTTAGGTGGGGATTTTTTTCCTTTATCTGTCGCTGGTACCACTGCGTCAATTCCACCGCCGAGAATTCTTTGGCGCGCAAACCGTTCTGTACTTCTTCAATTGTAAGATTAGCTCTCATGAAATATGATTATCGTTTAAACACCGGGGCCGTCTTAGCAAAGTCATCCTCGCGACTAGGAAAACTGGCAAGCAATTCGTTGCGCTCAGCTTCATTAATCGCCCGAACCTCATCCGCCCGCCACACATTGGTATTGACTACCGTGTCTTTCCACTGACCGATACTATCCGCCGTCTCCAATTCATTGACGCGTCCAATATATTTTAGAACATCGTCAACTTGAACTGCTAAAGTCGACGCTTCCTGTTCGGTGACGGCCAATTTGGCCAAATCACCCAATTTTATGATTTGTTCGGGTGATAACGTCATAATTATTTTAGTAAACTGATAAAATCTTTCTCCGTCAAAACTTTGACCCCCAATTGACGAGCTTTGGTGAACTTAGTACCTGGATTATCTCCGGCCACCACATAATCCGTTTGTTGACTAACCGATCCACTGACTTTACCCCCCAATTTCTCGATTTTTTGCTTTGCT
>JANLIN010000046.1 GCA_024654345.1 Candidatus Komeilibacteria bacterium | reverse complement strand
CTTTTCTGCGCCTCGGGTACTTATGATCGGTAGAAAACTGCCGCGGCTTCGGGGGAGATGGAGTTTATGATCAGTCCCGATCCTAGCTCGACGCCGCCCCAAATGGAATCGCGCGGTTGGATTTTGATGTAAAAATGCTGTCCTTGATCGGAGATGACTTGATGCAGGAAAAAGTTGTAATCTATGTTATATTTATTTAACTTTCCCAAGATAATTTTTAAGGCTTCCGCGGTGGAATAGAGCTCGGCGTCATTTAGGTCAGAGATATTGTCCAACTGACGGCGTGTAAATAGCCAAACTTCATAGTGAAACTGTGATGCATAAGGACAGAAGGCTAGAATACTGTCGTCGCTGAAGACTACCCGTTGGCCAGCTCTTTCTTCATCCTCCATTATTTTTTTATAGACGCTGTAATTCAGTTTATCAGAGGCACGCTTAGCTATCTGCATCTCCTCCTCAACTTCCGGTGGTAATAATTTGGTGGCGAATACTTGGGAGTGAGCGTGCAAGAGGGAGGCGCCGGCTTTGCCGCCGGCATTTTTGAATATTAAAATATAATCAATATCCTCAATTTTACCAATTTCGTGAGTTCGCCTTTGGTACAGTGTTAAGACATCAAAAATTTCATTTACCGACAAACTTCCCAGATCAGCACCATGCTTTCTGGTTTCTATAATCACCTCCTGATGGCCATAAGCTTCGGTGTTATCAAGTGTCACCGCCGGGTACTTGTTAGCAATAGCGGCTGTTTGCCAGGCACCATGACGTCGGACACTGTCTATTACCTTGGACTCATCCAAACTATCGGGGCAAAAAAAACACTCACCACTTCTCTTGAGGCCGGTATCTTCCTCGATATCGCGTGGCCGATTGGAGCGGCTGGGGGTGACGATAACGTATTGATCGAGTAGATAGTGTTTGCGTATTTCAGAATGAGATAGCACGTTTTTTTATTAGCGGGTTAATTTCTCGTAGATGTTTATAAATCTGTCGATCGATTTGTCCCATGACCAGTCTTGTCGCGCCGCCTTCATCAGCATAGCCTGCCACAAAGCTGGCTTGTTATTATATATTTTAACAGCTTCTGCAATTTTGTTGAACAAAGATATACCGGTGTACTCTTTGAAAACAAAACCCGTTTCATGGTCCAGCACTGTGTCTTTGAGGCCACCCGTGGAGCGCACCAAAGGTAAAGAGGAATAACGCATGGCAATCATTTGGGTCAGGCCGCAAGGTTCAAATCGGGACGGCACTAGAAATAGGTCACTGCCGGCAAATATCTGTCTAGCCAACTGATCATCAAAGTCAATAATGACACCAAGATTGTCAAATTTGGTGGCCGCCTTTTTCAACTCCTGTTCATAGACCGGTTGGCCGGTACCCAGAATGACAAATTGCAGGGGTAAAGATAATATTTTACTCAGCTGGGGAATTATGATGTCCAAACCCTTTTGCTCGACGATCCGCGTTACCAGCCCTAGCACCGGTAGTTTGTCATTAACCGCCAGACCAAATTTTTCCTGCAAAACTATTTTATTGGCGGCCTTACCGACTGCCGGCATGTTGATATCAAATTGGTAGGCAATCTTTTTGTCTGTCGCCGGATCATAAAGATCTGTATCCAGCCCGTTGATTATTCCCTGCAAATCTTTTTTGCGTCGTGACAGGTATGACTCCAAACCCATACCAAGAGGCGCTGATAATACTTCTTTGGCGTAAGTGGGCGAAACCGTGGTAATTTTATCGGCAGATAATATCCCTAGTTTGAAGAGATTTATTTTATCATCATCAATGAAGTCTTCCCAGATAGAGGGCGTGCTACCGGCCGACATACCGGCATAGTGAAGGACTTCGTGGCCGGTTTTTCCCTGCGCCGCCAGATTATGAATAGTCAGCACAGTCTTTATATTGGGGTAGTTTGGCTCACCTAAACTATAAATATCTATTAGTTCGGGGATAATGGCCGTATGCCAGTCGTGACAGTGAATTACATCCGGCCACCAGTCCAAAATGGTGAAGATTTCCATGACCGCTTTACTGAAGAGGACAAATCTCTCCACGTCAGAGATCCCGTTTCGGGCGGCATCCCAATAAATATCCGTCTGATCGTTGAAAAAGGGATGTTCAATAAAATAATACGTACCTTTTAATCCGCCCTCAATACAACGGTGTAATACGGTGTCGTAGTATTGATCTTTTAACAGCACCGAAAATGTGGACAATTTTTCGGTTTTGAAATTATCGTTTATCTGGCCGTAGTACGGTAAGACGGTGCGGCAGTCCAAGCCATGATCTGTCATTTTTTCCGTTAAAGCTCCTACGACATCTGCTAAACCACCGACTTTCGCAAAGGGAACGCACTCCGCAGTGGCATGTAAAATTTTGTAAGACATTATTTGATATTTATTGTTCTTTTTTTCCGCAAGACGTTGTCCATATATCTTTCAGAGTCATGGATAAGCTCGAATACCAGGCGTTGGTCTCCACCGCTAAAGAATAAAAATGAAGCACTTCGCAAAGCCGTCCAGGATTGATAAAGATTGATTTTTTCGAACACCTCCGTTGGCAGATCGTAATATGATCGTCCAAAATATTTTTCCAGAAAAACTCTCTTAAGTCGGTATCTTTCGTCTCGTGGCAAAAAAAGTCGGCTCATGAAGGCGAATTGCTGTATAAATGTACCCAAATCTCTTTCCGCTAAGCCTAGACTTAAATCCGTGAAGTCTATAACCTTCACCCGTTTAACATTAGGATCTCTAAAAATTATGTTTTCCGGATGATAATCTCCGTAAATGACTGTTTGGGTGGTAGCTCGCTTTTGTAGTTTTTTTTCCAACGAAATTTGCTGATGAACCAATTTGGTGACTCTTTTACCCCAAGCGGGGAAAACATTGGAAAGACGATAACAAAACCAGCTCGGGCGTGGAATCATGTGCTGAATGAAATGCAGTTTCACGGGGCCGTTTGGAGGGACCGTCAGCCCATGTATCTTCTTCAGCCAGCCGGCAGATAATTCAATCAAGACGGTTAGATTCGGATGGCGCTGAGTAACATAATAAAGGAGATTTTTACCGGTCGCGGACCAATAAATAAGGCAACTTTGCTCGGGCAAAAAATCGAGAACATCTACAATTTTATATTGATCATTGTGGTTGAAATTTTGTTTATGGAGCCAACGCAAACCGCGATAAGAAATTTTTCGACTACCATCCGTTCCGCTTGAGAAAATAAGGTCTTTGGTTTTTTCTATATTATCAGTAGCTGCGTAGGTGAATCGATAACGTACCACGCAAGCGGTGTTATATTTACCCAATGATTTTTTATATACTCTTCTCTCCAGATGTAATAATTCGATAAAATCAGGAAGTACCAGTGGTAGCTTATTGTTCAAATATTTTTGAACAAAGTCAGTATCGAGGATATCTTGGGCCCGCTTTTTTTCTTCTAATGTCGCGTAGCGGGGTAAAGTTTCGGAAAAAAGAAAACGGCCGCGGAGACGCTGAATAAATTTATAAATTATGTAGGTGGTATTACTCATAGCTGATAGTTAATGTCTTTTTTCCTGAATGGCTTTGTGATATAGAACCGCGTATTTTTGCGCCGGTATTTCCCACGAGCTGGAAACTTTCATTCCCCGAACGATTAGATCCCGCCAGGATTTTTGGTGACGAAAATTCTCCAATGCCCGGATGATGGCTATCAATAGTTCTTTGGCGCTGTACTTTTCAAAGACAAAACCATTGCCGGTATTTTTTTCCGGATCAAAATTTTCTATTGTATCAAACAAACCACCGGTGGCGCGGACAATGGGAACACTGCCGTAACGAAGAGATATCAATTGTCCTAGACCGCAGGGCTCGAAGCGGGAGGGCATCAAAAACATATCGGAGCCGGCATAGAAAGAAGTTTCGTATTTATTGCTAAAATGAGCGTGTAGGCCGATTTTGTCTGGATATTTTTTACGCGCCTTTTGCAAAAAATTTATAAGTTCCTTTTCACCGCTACCGAGGATGGCTATTTGTAGATCAAGCTTTACCAAATCATCGATTATTTTTTTCAGCAGATCAAATCCTTTTTGTTCCGCGATTCTGGTAACCATGGCTATTATGGGTATATCCGGATTTTGCGGCAAATCCAAAAATTCCTGCAGCCACTTTTTATTATCTTTTTTTCGATGCACTTTGCGATGATTATATTTTCTAGCCAGACCGGGATCCTTATCCGGATTATAAACATCATAATCTATACCATTGACTATGCCGTAGAGCTTCTCTCGTCTATTTTTGAGAACGCGGTGTAGATCTTCACCGAAGTCTTTGGTCATAATTTCACGAGCATACATTTCTGAAACGGCATTAATTATGTCGCAGTGAATAATGCCTCGTTTGGCGAAATTTATATTTTCAAATTCTTCAGAATCAAAAGATGGTAAGGCGGTCGTGCCCTTGTCGCGCTTGTTGCGTGGCACGGCCCACCAAGTCTTGCCGAATTGATACATTAGATTGTGGACGGTGTAGATCGACGCCGCCTGACTGAAAAAGGGATCGCGACCGTACCTTTTTTTAAGTAGTTCCGGCACCAGCCCCGCGTGCCAGTCATGACAATGGACGACATCGGGTTTCCATTCCAAGATTTTCATCAGTTTGATAGCCGCCAAATCAAGCACAAAAAACCGTCTGTTTTCTTTGGTTGAGCCATATATTTTTTTCTTGCGACCAAAATACTTTCTATTCCCCACAAAATATACCGGTAAGCCACCCATCAAATAGCCACGCCAGTAGTCAACTTTGATAGTATTCATATTATCGATCTTGATCTCCACATCAGCGAGGACCTTTTCCAATTTGAAAGCTTCGGCATCGATAATTTTTTCGTAATAGGGGGTGATAACTATCACCTCGTGACCGAGTCGATGGAGAGCTTTGGGGAGGGAACGCAGTACCACACCTAAGCCACCGCTTTTAGAGTAAGGTGCGACTTCTGATGATATGTGGGCTATTTTTAGGACATTTCCATTCATAAGCGAAAATTATAGCAATGATTTGACGCGTAGCGAGCTGGCGGCGCAGACGGCAATCGCTAGGGCATCGGCGGCATCATCGGGCTTCGGTATGGTATCCAATTTCAGAACAATTTTCACCATTTGCCCCATTTGTTTTTTGGCGGCGCCGCCATAACCGGTCAACCCTTGTTTAACTTGCAGGGGCGTGAATTCCATGACTCTGGTCTTAGCTTGCGCCGCCGCCAGTAGTACGGTGCCGCGAGCCTGACTCACTTTGATGGCGGTGGTGATGTTCTTGTAAAAAAATAGCTCCTCTACCGCCACGCACTCCGGTCGGTAGCGTTTTATAAGATTGGTCACGGCGCTATGTATATAGAGAAGCCGGCGACTAAACTCTTCGCCGGCCGGAGTTTTGATACTGCCATAATCCAAAACTGTCAACTCTGCCCCCATTTTCTTAATCACGCCAAAACCCGTATCAGCAAATCCCGGATCAATACCGAGTATTATTTTTTCGGTAGCTTGTTTGGTCATAATATCAACCCCTAGGGTTAGATGTTTGCGTTGGTATAGACCGTTTGTACATCATCCAGATCATCAATAGCCTCCATGAAGCCTATTACGACACTCTCTTTTTCCGGCTGAACAGATTCTTTGGCAATATACTCAAGGCCACTGTCTTCGACTTCCATCGTAAGAGCACGAGCGGCGTCTTCAACCTTTTTTAAATTTATATCCACTGAATAAATAACGAGATTATCCTCTTGCTTTTTTATATCTTCGGCCCCGGCATCGATAAGGGCTAGCTCTTGTTCGTCAGAAAGGACCTTATTTTTTAAATAAAGCACGCCCTTCCGATCAAACATCCATATTACACTACCACTACCGCCGATATTGCCACCATGTTTACTGAAGAGGTGTTTGATCTCGCTGGCGGTACGATTACGATTGTCGGTGATGGTTTCCACGATAAAGGCGGTGCCGCCGGGGCCGTATCCTTCGTAAGTGATCTCCTCCATCATCGTACCATCATCCTGTCCACTGCCGCTTTTGATTGCCCTTTCTATATTGTCTTTGGGGAGGCTGTATTTTTTCGCGCGATCAATGGCCACCCGGAGTTTGAAATTCGTCTCCGGATCAGCGCCATCCCGGGCGGCAATGGCGACCGCTTTGCTTAATTTAGTAAAAAGACTGCTACGTTTAGCGTCGTTAGCAGCTTTTTGTCGTTTGGTTGTTGCCCATTTGCTGTGACCAGACATAAAATTTTATTGCTTATATACTATAACGGAAAAGTCCATAAAAATCAAGGAAATAAATGGCGATAAGGCCGCCTAGTTAACCACGATTGCATGTCGTATAGACGTGTTATAATAAGTCTATGAAAACAAGCGTGGGGAAAATAAAGATATACTCTGAGTTAGCGAATTATTACGACCTGCTTTGTTTCGATAAACCAAATAATGTCGAGGCGGATAAGAGTGGAAGGGTTTGATGTTCGTTAAGTTGAGCTAGCGCTCGCAGGCGTTCGGGGCGGATGAGATCCTTACGCCCTGAAGCAGAGCAGAGCTCGCTTCAGGGCTCAGGAATACGAGGAAGTTCTGTACAGTCCGTTGTCATTTCCGTACTCACGAGTCGTTGTTCTTTTTTGAGGGATAAACTACAATATAAGCATGAAAAAAAATACAGCGGAGTTCAATTTAATTCGTCAGTCGATAGACCTCTTTCCGGCGCAGATTGAGCAGGGATATGAGCAGCTAATGAGCATGCCGTGGCCCAAGAGCTATAAATCATTCAAGAATATAGTGATTTGTGGCATGGGCGGTTCGGCTTTGGGCTTTGATTTGGCGCGCGCTGCTTTAGGTGATCAGATAAAAATCCCGATCATTATTAACAGCGGTGATACCCTGCCGGCTTTTGTAAATAAGGATTCACTTGTTATCCTCTCCAGCTATTCCGGTGACACGGTGGAGGTTTTGACTTGTTTCAAGAAGGTAGTCGGTAAGGCGAGGGGCTTCATTTTGGCGGGGGGTGGTTCTTTGTCGAATATGATCAGCTCTAAAACTCCTGGTCTGAAGTATGAGATAGACTTCAATCCATCCGGACAGCCGCGTTGGGGACTTGGCTACTCTGTTGGCGCTTTTATCGCTGTACTGCACCGTTTAGGGGCGGTGAAAATGACCAGAGAGACGCTCGCCCAAAGTAATATTACAGCGGTTAGTAACGTAGAACTTGACGGTGTCGTTAAAAAGATACATTCTCGCAACATAGTTACGGTGGCGGCCGAGCATTTGACCGGCAATGCGCATGTTTTCACTAACCAGCTTAATGAAACGGCCAAGCACACCGCTTTTTGGTTGGCATCACCGGAGCTAAATCACCATTTTCTGGAAGGATTGCAACGACCGGCCGGGTTGGCTAAGAAGACGCTCACCCTCTTAATTATGGACAGCCCCTTATACAGCCGCCAGACACAACAAAGATTGAAGGTTCTGACGGCAGTGATAAAAAAACAAGGCGTGCCGGTGGAAAAGATAAATACCGCCGGGAGAAACAGGTTGCAAGACAGCTTATTAACATTGCAGACCGCCGCGCGGCTATGTTATAATTTAAGCGTTAAGAACGAAGTTGACCCCATAGCCATCCCTTGGGTGGACTACTTCAAGGATCAGCTATCATCTTAGCTTCCATGCCTGAAATCCCCTCCTCCGTGCTTGGCGGGGATTTTTTAATACCCAAATTATTACGGATAGCCACGACTAGATTAGCTCGTGATATTTTACCGAGAGTGCTATAATTGAGAAAAATAAACCATTTTACTGAGAAAATATGCTAAAAGAATCTTATCCTTCACCAGCGGCTAGGGGCAGTGATGGGACAGAACAGAAACTCGAGTTGGAAGATACAAAGGAACAACTGTCCGCCAAAGCTGACAACTTTCTTAAAAGTCTCTTACATGATAAGCCTTTGGGGTTAATAGACGATGTGGCAGACAAGCTAAAAGATCGCCGGTTTGGCGAGGTTGGACAGATTATTGAAAGGTGCCCTAACATTTCCGAGTATAAAGAACTGATGCTGGGTTTACTGGAGAAACAGGGATACTTGGAAAAAAAAGATGATCACGTCGTAGTTGACCTTGATAAGCTAAGAGACATGGAATATGGTAAATTTAAGGAGTCTATTCCTACTCCTTTCGCGGCTAGCAACCGTGCAAAAAGTAGCGTTAACACGGAAAAAATCGTGGACTATTTTAATAACTCTCGCAAGAGTACAGCCTTTTATTATACTTTCAGAGACACACCGGTTATAAGTCGAGATGACTACCAGCAAGGCTTGCGACAAGGCAAGCCACTCTTTTATATACCGCAGACGGAAGAAAGTATTTATGATGTGGATGCGATAAGGAAGGATGATTCATACTTCGCTCCTTGGGAAATATTTCGCATGAAAGAAAAGAGTGGCTATACTCACAATGGACAGGAGGCGGACGCCGACCTTCTTAGGCTGATGTATTTACTATATCATCCGAATTATGGTGATGGTCGGCGCGAAGGCGACAAGTTGAAAGTTCGTTACGCCGATGGTACGTATCGACCGATATCAGCCAATTTTTTTCAAGAATCCTACTCGGTCAGATTAGGTAATGTCCAAATGCACTTAAGTCCGCGAAAGGCGCTAGCTACTGAAGAAGCAAAAGAAATTGTAGGACGAGGATTTTTGTCACAAGATGATTTTGAGCGGACTCGTGTCGATGCTAAGAAACCTCACGCGTTATCCGCTATTAAGGGCCATGGGTACGTGTCATTATATGGCCATAGTGATACATCCATTCGCTACTATGTGGGGAAGGGGGAGATTTTTAGCGATGCGGTGGCCCTCAAAGTAAGTAGCCACACGGGGGTGGCGTTAAGACACGAGAAAGACGGAGGGTATAAACTTTCTCACTACTTTAATCTAACCAATCCCGAGGACAATCGACTACTGGTGACTCCTGCAACGAAAACCACCTCGACCCCGATATATACGGCCACCAAAGAGATAACACAAACCCAACCATTTGTACCGGGAAGTAAGGAGATTGAAAAATACGCGGACAGAGGGGCGTTGCTAAAATTCTCGGTCGCCTTGGAAGCGATCAATGCGGTGAAAAGATCGATCGGCGTAGATATTTTAAATTTACTGGAGTCGACTCCGCTGTGGAATAGAGCGATTGACAGTCTGAGTCATAAATTCACGGATACGGGGGAGATAGAAGATTTTATCAAGCGCTATGGTACTCAGTATCTGGCTACTTTTCTGACATCAGATGCTTCGGTCATGGATTTCGGCAAATATATGGCGATGGCGGATAATTTGGAAGAGAAAACGGCGCAGAAGATTGTCGAAAAATATGGTGAAATCTTATCGCTACTGCAATCCACGGAATTAGAAATATTTTCTTCTCAGGATTTTGATGAAGAAGGACCAAAAAAAGGTTCTCCTTTTGCGGAAATAAAGCGTCGTGCCAAGAATATCTTACTTGAATTCAGTGATAAAGCGGCCGCCGCGAAGAGCTCTGGAGAACCAACGGACTACATTGATTTAATAAACCAACTGGAGACGGTAGAGAGTGAAGCGGTACTGACTGCTAGTATAGTCAAGTCCGGTGAAATAGCCTGGGAGGATGTAGAAGGGATCGATCTACGATGCGTGAAAGAAGTCCCCGCCGGTCTACAAAGAAAGTTTGAAGCTATCATCAAAAGGAACTATGGCAATACCCCTTTTGCCAATAAGGTTGTACTACAAAATTTAAAGGAAGCTTTTGCCAATTCGCAGGAAAATGATTTCTACACTCTTAGTAAAGGTGATTCAGTGTTGGCCTTTTTACGTTTGGCGGAAATAAATGACGAGGAGGTTTATTTTGGTTCATTCAATGTGAATCCGGATGCGCAGAGAGCAAAAATAAGCGAGCTTATGTTAAGCGGTGTGCTTGACCGAGTTGCCGAGAGTAAAAAAATAATTGCGAACGTCGAGTTGGATAAAACCATTGCCCAAAAGTATATTAACGGTGAGGGGTTCGTAGTGAAGAATATATTGATGGATGGGGCGGGGACGGGACAGAAAGGCCTTACATTATATCGCGATGATAAAATGAATAGCGGCCTTATCTCCAAACAGCCGAAATTCGAATTCAGCGGGCAGAAAAACATTATCAAACAAGATATTGATCTGAACAACGAAGACGAATTGATAGCAGCCCAAGAACTACTGGCAGACGGTTATGTTATTACCCGGTACACCTTTATAGGCACTCAAACGGTGGAGGCGGTATTTGAAATTGCTGATTGATTATCGGGTGCACTTATCTTTAACATTTCCCAGTTGAATTCAAATAGGGTTTTCTGCATAGCTGCAATATGATGATCATCGATTATCAGACCGATCATGCCCTTCTCTGTTAGAGTAGTGTAGGAAACCTTATTATCATAGATTTGCATGATGGTGGCGCTAAAATTGGCGGGGAAGTTTTTTATAAGCCTGGTCTCTGTTAAGCTTTGATCATAACGTGCCAGAAAGGCGCGATTGAATTCCGAGTCATTGGTAATGGCTCTTTTTTTTAGTTCTCGTTTGGCGCGTTCGCGATAGTACTGTTTGTTTAATGATTCAAATTTCGTCGCCAACACCTCAAGGTCGCCATAAGTAAGAATCTCTCCTTCAGCGCGCAACGTATCCCACCATACTTTTTTGATACCCTCCTCGCCCTCATAGAAACGAATATTCGGTTTACCTGACTGCAAATTGAAGTCAGACACCAACAGTGGCTTGACTTGATTTATATCCGTCCGTGCGTTGCGGGCTCGATTTTCCCATTTTTCCACCCGTTCCTCGATATTTGTAGGATGTAATGGCCCAAAGATAGCCACCTGACCGGGTTCGTCCTCCTTGTCCGCCAGGCCCATTTCCACCAACTCATTGAGCAACTTATACACCAACGCCCTTTTTAAGGGCGACTTTTGGGCTACCCGGCTGGCTCTAAGAGGGCCGTTTTTCAGCAAAATTTCGTATATTATGGCCTGATCTTCAGTGAGGCCGGTTTGCGATAGAGAATCTTCGTACATGGTTGATAGCTTAATTATCTAGTGGCATTATAGCGCGTCCAACTATTTTTGTCAAATTATCATAACAAAATATACCCGTTAATACTGATAAAATTATACCTATTTTATTATATTTAAGCACTTATGGCTAAATATATGATACATATTATTGACAAATATGTAAAGTCATGATATGATGCTTAATCAAGTTCAGAAAGCTTGATCACAAAGTACCTTACAACATACTAAAATATACGACACTTGGAGAGAGGTGTTGTATGAAGAAAGAATAACAAGATGACTATAAATGGTTAAAGCCCACTCTCTCCGCGAGGGTGGGTTTTTAACTGGACTGGGAGCGAATAGTAGATAGAGGAGAGAGACTCTGATCTCCGGCCGATCGGCCTTTGATCGGAATTACATAATCGCTGATTGACAGGCATATAAAATTATTACAAACATGGCCAACGTCAATCAACAAACCTCTGTCTATTATTCTCCCTCAGGGAGTATAGAACATTGATTATAATAAGTGACTGCTAATGGTTTTGGGCAATAAATAATGAAGGAACATAAACGATGTCAATCATCGTGGAGAGAGAATTCATTTCCTAAGATTATTAGCCACATCTGTAAAAGCTTTCGGCATAATGCTGAAGATGTCAGGGTGCGGCAAACCGGCTTGCGCGACGCGCGGGTTCCGGCCAACAAGTAGCCCTGTCTGCTAACGCCAACAGAGTGTTAGTATCGAGTGCGCCCTTTATTGATAGACCTAAAAAATCCATCGATAACGGGGCAATCGATATTACGTGAAATTGATAAGACGGATCGTAAATACACGAGTGATATTTAACAAAAGAATAGTAGTTAAAATAAATTTCTTTATCGGATTTCGGAAAAGATAATCTTTTTCCGAAATCTAAATGGAGATTTATTTAAAAACAAAAAAGAAAGGAGGATATCATGAGTGATATCCAGAGACAACTTTTAAAAGTCGGCCTAACCACCGACAAAAAAATTAATGAAATCAACCGCGAAATGGCGGTTGTTGAGAATCTAAAAAGAGTCTCAAAAAAAATTGAATCCGGCTTAGCAAAGCCGGCAGACTGGGAGAAATACTCCCGTCTAAAACGTCGCGCTAGTCGTGACGTAAAATTCGCATTTTGAGTTTTGCCAACCCGGAATCGCACATTCTGAGGTTGGCATCTTTTCTTAACCGGGCATAGCAATATGGTCGGTTAAGATAGAGATTTTTATTTCAAAACAAAAATCCCGCGGTCCCGACGGTGAAATCGGGTGAAGGAGTTACAAATGACAAAAAAATTCCAAGTTGGATTCGGCGGCGGATCCGACACAATATTTTTCTCCCTAGTGGAGAAGGTATTTATGTGCTATGAGTCAGATCATAGCAAACTCCACCAAAAATTTGGTGGAGAGAAATACTATGAGTCTCGTTCCGGATCATCCGGCTCGGGATATCTCGAAAAAATTGGGGACCTGGTTGAGTTCGGATTTTACCGAACAGACGCCAGGAGAGAACAGACGGTTCCACAGACCGTCTGCATTACCGATAAGGGGACAAAGATATATGGCTACGCGCCATTCATCTCCCATGGCGGTATTGATCTCAGGAACCCCGTTGTCTTAACTGACGGGAAACATATCGTCTTTTTTTCTCCTGAGAGCGGGGAAGATATTATGGAAATGTTGTCCGACTGGGACAATAAATGGTATCTAATACGAACAGCAATTAAAAGCACGGAAGTGCACTTGATTGGTTCCAAAGAAGTCGTAGTTGATTTCATAACCTCTACCGGGGGGTGGGATCGCAGAAGCTATTACTTTTATAACCCCCATCACCTACAGGGGGTGGATATACTGCGTTTCGTTGATACGCAGTATATGAAAGACTCCGCCGAGAAACTTAGGGAGAAGGCGGCTGAAGTTGGTAAGCAGGGGCGGAGCTCTCTGCTTGAGAGAAAATTGGGAATTACTCTCGGAGTGGACTATGAGGGTAAAAGTGCCTGGTATAAGGCACATAAAGAGGGCTTCTACGATGGAAAGATCGAAGAAGAACCTCATTCCATCCAGGATCCTGAGATTCTCGGATGGAATAATAGTGGCGACGGTCTATATTGGCGTCGCAAGGGTCTTGGTCTGAAGGTCGAGGCTTTTATGGAGGTAGAGAGAGTCTCCATTGGTAAGGGGAAATACGTAGTCAGCGAGGAAACTCCTCACTGGCTTGATTATGAAGGAGAATTTTCACTTATTGATTGGCACTTGAAGCCAATTGATGCGTGGAAAGAATTCTTCTTGACGAAGCTAACGCAAAAGGCTCGTCAAGATTACATTACAGCGCGTTCCCGTGTAGGAACGGACGCGTTGGAACTGATGGAAAAGAAGCCGGATGCAAAAATTTGCATTCAGGATTCCTTGGATGCCGGCAACTGTTTGCCGGGTACTGAGGATTTTATCCGTCGCTTTAACATTAAGCCGGATGAAAATGGCTGTGCTACGGTTCAGTCATTAATCGAAAATCCGAGCATCGCTGAGATGCTGAGGAATTTCGATTTTAAAAAAATCATCTACCAAAAATTGGCAGGTGAAAACGCATAATATTTTGCCAACCCTGGAATCGCACATTCTGAGGTTGGCATCTTTTCTTGGCTGATCATTGGAAAATGGCTGGCCAAGATAGAGATTTTTATTTAAAAACAAAAAAAAGCGGCGCCGACGTAATCGGGCAAAGGATAAAATGGAAGTATTTCCCTTAAAGGACTTTCACACAACAAATTTAGGCGATAGTAACGGCAGCCACATAGGTGTGTCTGTCGTCATCGATGTTAGAGGGGGAGATGACCCCAATAACAAGATTTTCGGTTATTATGAAGCGGGCGAATCTGTCGCACGTTGTGCCATGGATCAGGAGGGATTTTGCTATTTCAATACTCAGGGGAGAGTATTTGCATATGGCAAGAACAAAGAAAATGAACTATGTGTGGGTATCGGAGCTGATGCCCGTACAGCAAAAAAAAGCTTTATTTTCAGTAGGGACTACTATACTGAAAAAAGAAAGCTGTTTTGGCTCGACAAGCACGTGTGGGAGCCGAAAGCCATAGTAGAGGGAGATATCACCATTCATATTTTTGGTGTGGATCAGGGGGAAAGAGTTAATACTCTTTTCCGGGACTTTACATGGCAGATTCAACCCGATGACTTTGTTTTTCAAAAAGTCGGAGAATACGGAATTCTCGCAACTGAAGGAGATTTTTTTCTGGCCGGCACTGAATCCACGATGTTTCAAAAGGTGGATAATGAGCATGTTATCCCAATTTCGAGTCACGTGGTGGATTTAGGAGAAACCGGAAAGCTTTGGATAGCCAAAGCGAAACTCTGCGCGCGAAACAACCGTACAGAAATATACTGTACGTTGGCAAGTCTAAAAACTGCTATTGGAGAGCAGTTTGTAGGCTATGAAACAAGGGAGTCTCCCTACTGGGACTTAGATGAAATTTTGAATAGCATGAGAGACAAAATTTCATATGATTTAACCAGTCAGGTGAATTCGTTAAATTTCAGGGGAAGCCATGTTACAAATGAGGAGATTATAAACTCTTTCCCGGAGGGATTTGTGGGAACTCCGGCAGATAGTAAAGAGGTGGGCAATTGCGCCACTGGCACATGGACTTGGATAAAACGTAAATTCAGTCTCAGGGGCCCGGAACAGGCCAGTTGGGACGATTTCCCAATCCCACTTGATAAAGAATTCAAGATTGAGGGAGAAAGGTTCCAGGGACTGTTCCTGGAAAATGAGGGATTTCAAAGAGTCGTGAAAAGAAAATTCTTTGAAAATAATTCCTTAAAGAAGGGGATGACTAAGGAGGAGGTGAAGAGTTATTTATTTGACTCTTTGATCCCAGATGAAGAAGATATAGCATAATTATTGCCAACCCCGGAATCGCACATTCTGAGGTTGGCATCTTTTCTTAACTGGGCATAGCAATATGGTTGGTTAAGATAGAGATTTTTTAAACAAAAGAAAGGAGCAGTTATTAAAATCTTCAATGGTACTCCTCACGCACTGATGTTTTTGGAGGCTGGATGCGCCGTTTATGATCTAGCTTGTCGAAAGTATTTAACCACCGCGCCGGTGGTGGTTAAAGAGGTTCCCAGCCATGGCGTTTTAAGCGCTCAGCTGGTGAAAGAAGAAATGCCGTCGATTGACGGTATTCCTACCGTGCAGAACACGGTAGTGGCAGTTGACGAACTGCCAGTCGGATATGATTTTTACATCGTCTCCGCATTATATCTTTCCGCAGCGATGACCTGCGGCAAAGATGTTTCAAAACTTTTAACCATCGGAGATCCGGTTTACACCGCCGAAGGGTTAAAACCGTGTGGCGCTTTAAATTTACAGCGCCATGCTTCTTCAAAAAATAGTGAGAGTAGTCTCTTAGGGGACTACATTAAAATAATGAACGAGATGGGGAAGACCAACACCCCCAGGGAGGGCTTAAAAGTCGCCCTCAAACTTGTTCATTTTTTTGAGACACAGCTATAAATCTGCGTGCCAACCACACCCAGCACTTAAAGTGTGGTTGGCATCTTTTCTTAACTCATCATAGAAATATGATCGGTTAAGATAAAGATTTTTATTTCAAAACAAAAAATCCGCGGTCCCGACGGCGAAATCGGGAGAAGGAGTTACAAATGGAAGAATTTATTATTGCAATTGATCGGTATAAAGAAGTGTACAAATACACCTTTGATGCTGAAGGAGCAAGGGCGTATATGAAAGGAATGCCTAGCACCAATCTTCGATTGGGAGTTAAGACCTCTATTTGGAGGAAAACAAAAATTATGAGAGAGCTCTCACTGAGGGAGGTTATTAAGTTAGCCCAACCCTCATATAGGTGGGACATTTTAAAAGATCGTGATCACTTAGCGCTTCCAAATTTGGAAGAGCCAGAAACGATCGAAAGAATAAAGAAAATAATTGACAAAGTAGCCAAAGGAGTAGAACGCTCTTGGCCGCATAGCTTAGATGAGTCCACATGGGAAGAGCGGCTCTACGATAATATAGTCCCGCGACCATATTACCTACTCAGTGAAGTGAGCCAATCTATATGGGAGTGGGAGTGGACTAAGCTGCAAGAGGAGGTAAAAAAATTTTCCACCTACTTCGCGTCGGTTGCAGGGGACGTGAAAATTTTCCGAGAACTTGTAGGAGAGCGAACTAAAAAAAAGGAGAATAGACTCTTCAATGACGGGAGAGAAAAATATAATAAAAGTGTACAACACTTTTATTATAGGATTTTCAGAGGCGAGTCTACGCCTTTGAATAAGGAAGAGGAGGAGTTATTTATTGCTCTTCTGGCCAATAAAATCTGGCCGTTGCGAAGAAATATTCTCGGGCATTTCATTCTCGTGGATGAAAAACTCAAAAAGCTATAATGAAATAATCCGTGGCTTTGAGAGATAGCTAGCATAAATTTTTGCCAACCCCGGAATCGCACATTCTGAGGTTGGCATCTTTTCTTAACTCGTCATAGAAATATGATCGGTTAAGATAAAGATTTTTTCAAATCAAAAAAGGAGTAGAATGAAACGGATATGTTGGTTTTCTCGACACCGTCCTTTGGAGTGTCAGAAAGAAGCCTTGAAAAAGATGTTTGGATCTGAGGTACAGATCGTCCAGGATCCACAGCCATTTTCATCGGCGGAAGAAATTTCAAAGCGCTATCGGGCCGGAAATTTCGACGACATGGTGATAGTGGCGCCGTTGTCCGTTTTGGCAAAGCTTGTCGAATTGGGCATTAAACCCCTATGGTGCCAAATGGATGTTACCGAATCTCGGCAAGAGTCAGACCTGACTTATAATGGTCGTCACTATAAGTTTAATCGATTTCGACGCGTGAAAATGGTCCACGTTGAATTTGAGGACTGATAGTTTAATTAGGCAAGCGTCAAACGTTTGCCTTTTTCTCCCCGTTTTTTACTTTGTACCGGCGTATTCTCTCTCCAGTTTGCGCCCAGTGTAAAGAGCGGGGAAAAGAACCCTACGAAACAACGAACTACTACGAAGCAACGAACAACAACGAAGCTACGAACATTACGAACCTGCGAATGAATTCAAATCTGCTAGACACTGCGAAACTACGAACCACTTCGACCCTACGAACTACTGCGAAACCACGAACTATAACGAACCTGCAAACTTTTAATCAATAACCTACTATTAGTAAAGTCCATCGGTTTTTCTGGTTCGCAGGTTCGTTCTATTCGTAGTTTCGTATCTATTCGTTGGTTCGTATTATGGATGGTGGTATAATATATTCATGTTGTATAAAAAGATAAAGGGAATCTATCAGTGGCTGGAGGTGCGCAAGTTGGATTATTTGTTGGTGGTTTTGTTGGTGGTGATGGTGATGGGCTGGATTCAAGCGTCGCCGACGTTTATGGATCCGGACTCTTTTTATCATGTCAAACTGACGCAGATGATGGGAGATGGTTTGGTATTGGACGAGTTCCCTTGGTTGCAAGGGACCGATTTGGAACACTATTTCACAGACCACCACTGGTTGTATCATTTGATTCTTTTGCCTTTTATCCTCCTCTGGCCGGCTTTTATTGGCGCCAAAGCAGTGACGGTTATATTTTCCGCCCTGCTTTTTTTGTATTTGTATTGGTGGATGAAAAGGAATCAGGCGAAGTGGCCGTGGCTGTTTATCTTCGTTTTGCTGGGGATTTTTCCTTTCATGTTCAGGATCAATCTGGTGAAAATACCAGCCATTGGAATATTGGCGCTTTTGGTGTGCTTGGATTTGGCCATTCATTATCGTTATAAATGGTTGTTTTTGG
>JANLIN010000028.1 GCA_024654345.1 Candidatus Komeilibacteria bacterium | reverse complement strand
TCCGTATTTTTGACGCGGACACCGACCGCGCCGGCGTCATTGTCTTTCAATACCTGCACCGCTCGCCCCAGACTTTCACTATCTTCAAATTCCGTATCGGGATTCAAAAGTAGGACAAAGTCACCCCTGACTTCCCTGACACCCAAATTGTTCGCCGCCGCGAAGCCGATATTTTCTGATAAGGGTTTTATCTGGAATTGTGGGAATTCTTCCCGTACCATTGTAACCGTATTGTCACTGGAGTGGTTGTCAATGACGATGACATCGGTTAAGGTCGGATAATATTTAACCAAAGACTGCAAACAGATACGCAGTTTGGACTCTGTATTCCAGCTGACGATTACAATACTAGGCAAGACTTCGGTCATATAATAAATTAAGCATTTGATTGACTCTTTTTTCCCAAGTATGATCCTTAACGACCGCCTGTCGCTGCTCTCTCAGCAAATCACTGTCTTCCGCCAGAGCGGCGTTGACTTCGCGATGAAAATCCGCCGGCGTATTGGCGATCCGTATTTCCGGGAAAGTATCAATACCGGGTGCCGGCGTCGCCACCACCGGTTTGCCGCAAGCCAAATACTCATACATTTTCATGGGATTTGTGGAAGCGACATAAGTACCCTCGCTACGATGCGGAATGATGGCGACGTCAAACTGTTTTATATACATCGGCGCTTTTTCATAGGGAATGTAGCCCAATAGATGAATATTGGTATGGGCTGTCAATTTGTTTATTGTTTTTTTGTCCCAGTTTCTCAGCCGACCGCGGTAGGCGCCGGCCAGGACAATTGATTTATCCGGATTGTTAACTGCCAAATACTCGACCACCGCCATATCCAAACGCCCCAGTATCAAACCAATGTAGCCGATAATAGGATGGGGCAAGTCGGCAATACGACGATCCACCAGATTGTAGGTCTGCTGATAGTGCTGCCAATCAATGGCATTGGGAATCCAATAGACATTTTCATTGCCGGCAAAAAGTCGGCCGATCTCCTCCGCCACCATGAATATCATCTGGGCTCGTTTCTCGATCTGCGCGTAATTATTTTCCAACCTCTTTTCGTGGGCGGCGAAGGACGGGTGCAATAACCAATTATCAACGGCATCAAAGATGTGAGCCTCGGCCGGCATATCCAGCTGACCGACAAACATGGGATTGTATGACCAAGTAACATATTCCTCTATTCCTAGTTTGGCAGTGATGGCTGTCAACTCCCGCCAAAACGCACTCTCCGAAAACAGGGTCCGCCAGCTACTGACGACGACCAGCTTTTCATTGATCCGTCGCGCCACGGTGAAAAAGGAGCGATAAACGACTCCCGGTTGCACTAAATTTGGCAGCCAGCCAAAAAATATCACCTTCAGTGCCTGACGCCATCCCCATGGTAGAAAATCAATGGCCACGATCTGCTCCACCTCTTCGCGCGTTTGCAACTCCGCCATTATCTGACGATTACGGTTGTTCACTCCCCGCTGCCAATCACTATAGAGGGACATATTGCTCATTACTATGGATATTTTTTTTCGGTTCATTTTGAAATATTATTTAACTGTCCTTAAAATCAGTGCCGGCTATCATCAATGAGCGCAGTCTGTCGATCAACGCCGGCGCCTGTTTTTCATAAGTAAACTGCGTCTGCACTCGCCGGCGGCCGGTCTCCCCCAAGCGTTGTCTCAGGGCCGGATCGGCCAGTAATTTCTCGAGGCGGGACAGAAGCTCCTCCGGACGGCAGACAAAGCCCGTCTCATCATTGACCACCGCTTCATTGACACCGCCACCAACAGTGGCGACAGCCGGCTTCGCCGCCAGAGCGGCCTCCAAATAAACAATGCCAAATCCCTCGGCGTCACTACCGCGCGTTTGTGCCGGCATCAGAAATATGTCGCACAGCCCATACAAAGCGGCCGCCGCCCGGTCATCAATTTTGGTCAATATTTTTACGTTCGCCTCTACCCCCAACTCTGTTACCAAACTTTCCAGACGCTTATGATCAGGTCCCCTACCCACTATCAGGTACTGCAGTGATGGATAGCGTCTCACAAGCTGTGGCATCAACCTAATCACCTTATCATAACCTTTGCGCGGCACCAAACGAGCCAGGGTTAATAAGACGGGCCCTTTTATGTCCAACTTTTGGCGCCACTCGGCAATCGGATCGGCCGGTGACGTCTTGATGTGCGGACAAGGATAGACCAAAACTGCTTTATCATCGGCCACTGCGGGCAGTCGCCCCTTGGTATAGAGGCTGTTCACGGTCATAAATTCCGCCGACTGTAAAATTTGTTTTGTTAACCACGATTTCTTCTCGTGAGCAATATTGATATCAAAACCATGCAGACTGACAAAGTAAGGTTTTTTGGTTAACAAATAGTTCAACCAGGCCGCCGTGCCGATGGGTAATATTTGACCTACCCAGATTATATCAGCCCGGCACTTTTTTATCACTTGCCAGACCTGAAACCACCGCGCCATCGCCGGTATTATCTGCACGTCAACGCTAAATCCGGAACGTTCCAAAGCCCGCACCAATCCATAATAGTAGTTCCCTACTCCACCTGTCTGAGGCGGATATTCCATGGTTATTAACGATATTTTCATGATGTCTTACGCAGCGAATTAAAGAGAAATGCGATCTCCAAATTTGTCACCGTCCGCGTCACTATCATCATTATACCGTAAACGAGCATGGCCACCGGGATAATGACAATTATCGACAACTCCGCGATGAGACCGATGACCAGCCACATCGCCACTAGTGACGCGATCAAGCCCATGATTTTGCCGCCAATCAGACGCCAGTCCAGAGTTACCAGATGTCGGGCATAAGCCGCCCCCATGACAAAGAGCATCATCGTTGATACCAGCGACATAAAACTGGCCCCGATAAATTCATAGCGCGGAATGAAATAAAGATTGCCCAGTACATTTAATACGGTGACAATTATTATATTACGTGTGTTCTTTTTCTGCAGGTGACAGGCGTTGAGTAAATATCCCAAGGGGAAGTTCAGAAATAGCCACGGTAGCGTCAAGATCAAAATTTTCACCGCGCCGACCGACGGCAAATACTCAAGTCCGTAGATGGTCGTAAAAATTGGCTCCGCCAGCATTGAGATGCCGATCGTCACCGGCAGTGATACATACAGAAGATACAGACACACCCGGGTAAAAAGTTTGCTCAATGCCTCCTGATCTCTCTGCCAGTAGCTGGCAAAGGCCGGATAGACCGTGGCGATCAGTGATAAAGGGATAAACTGAAAAACAAACGTCATTTTATAAGGCAAGCTATAGTACCCAACGGCGGCATTACCGGCGAGCGACTTCAGAAGAAAGGTGTCGGCGTAGCCATACAAACGCGAAGCGATACCGGCCAAAGCAAACGGCCAGGCCAAGCGATAC
>JANLIN010000018.1 GCA_024654345.1 Candidatus Komeilibacteria bacterium | reverse complement strand
GTGGTACACTTGCACAATGTTTATCATCAGCTATCACCGGTGATTATCAAATACTTTAAAGACGCCGGTATTCCAGTAGTGATGACTTTGCATGATTTTTACGTTGTCAGCCCCAACTACAGTTTGTATCATCAAGGACAAAGCGTGTCGGTCAAACAGAGTATCCGCCAATTAATATTGGAAAAACAGATAAAAAATTCTTTTTGGATTTCAGTGGTGGCCGCCATCATACACAAACGAGATCGTCAGTTCTATAAGATGTGTGACCGGTTTATTTCTCCCAGCGGCTATTTAGCCGGGATTGTGAGTGATTCTTATCCGCATGTTCCGGTAGAGATTATGCCAAACTTTATTCGGCAAGAGGAAGTATCGGCGGACGGTGATTATATCTTTTATGGTGGGCGTATCAGCCCGGAAAAAGGTGTCAATATATTACTGCAAGCGGCGGCGGTCTTGCCACAATACAAATTCAAAATAGCTGGCGACGGCCCTTTGTTTGATCAGTGGCGGCAGGAGTATCAATTATCAAATGTTGAGTGGTTGGGGCGACAGACACCGTCTGCAGTGCAGGATTTATTAAGACATTGTCGCGCCGCTGTGCTACCATCACTATGGGCGGAAAATTGTCCTCTGATATTATTGGAGTCGCTAGCGATCGGCAAACCGGTGCTGGCTTCCGATATGGGAGGTATCTCGGAAATTGTAGATGATAATGGTAACGGACTTTTATTTACAGCCGGTGATGTGAACGAGCTTGTACTAGCTATTGAAGACATATATGATAACTCGATTTACAGCCATCTACGGAAGGGGGCGATCAGCTCTGCTTCAAAATATGACGCCGAAACTTACGGCGAAAAAATTATCTCTTTCTATGAGCAGATTATCTAAAATAATTATTATCATAGTGACTCTTTTATCCGCGATACCGATAGGGGCGGATGCTTTTGATCATAGCAACCCTCGTTTAGCCAACTATTATCTGCGCTGGCAGATAACCGAGCATGAAGCGGTGGCTCTAGCCAAGTGGGATCTACTTATACTGGATATGCAGAACCAATTTACCAGCCTCAGTGCCTTGAGGAAAATCCGGGAATCGAATCCTGATATTAAAATCCTAGCTTATTTAACCGCTCAGGAAGTTCAAACTCAACATTCAAAAACTACGGCCGCCAATCCATGGCGACAAATTTATGATCAAGTTAACAACCACGATCTTTGGCTGTATGACCGGGGTGGCAAAAGGATAAGTTTTTGGCCGGGAACTAATATGATAGATGTTACTCAAACCGAGTGGCAGGAGTGGTTACCGACTTTTTTGGTGGAAAATATTTTGCAGGATGAAGCCTGGGACGGAGTTTTTTTGGACAATAGCTTTGGTGGCGTTGACCACTTGGGCGATACCAGTATAACCGATCAGGAGTGGCAAACGGCCATGCGTCAGTTGATCTCCGGTTTGAGAGCGCGGTTGGCCAGCGATCAGGTGATTGTTGTCAACAGCAGTAGTGTTTATGCCGATACCACCCAGGGTCGTCTGTACGAGGGTTGGCCACAAGTTTACGGTGGCAACTGGCGCACCAATATGATAGATGCCTTGGCTCTCAGGGAAGCTTCTTTGTATCCAAAAACCATGATCTTAAATACCAACACCGGTAACCAGTATACTCCCGCCAATTACAAGTTAATGCGTTATGGTCTATCGTCCGCTTTGTTGCTAGATGCCTACTTTAGCTTTGACTATGGTGACCAAAACCACGCTCAAACTTGGTGGTATGATGAATACGATCTTTATCTGGGGAAACCCTTGGGAGAGGCGAGTAACCTCGCCGGTAGTCTGAATGACTACGGTATATGGCGGCGTGATTTTGATGATGGTATTGTCTTGCTGAATTCGACGTCTCAGGACCAGAGGATAAAACTGGATGGTGAATATGAAAAAATTAAAGGCACGCAAGATAAAATAGTCAATAACGGCCGCTTGGTAACCAGTATAGACCTGCCCGCTCAAGACGGCATTATTATGCGTCGCCGAATTGACTCGTTAGCAGATACGACTTTCCGCAACGGTAGTTTTGCCAGAATATACACGGCTACCGGAGAGTTGGAACGCAATGGCTTCTTTGCCTTTGATAAAACCACAGTCGGTGGCTTAAAAGTAGCGATAACTGATTTGGACGGTGACGGATTGCGAGAGAGACTGGTAGCGGGCGACAATTGGATAGAAATTTATGATAGTAGTGGAGTGTTGAAAAAAAAGTTTTACCCTTATACCGAAAGATATAACCAAGGAATCAATTTTGTGATCGGTGACCTAAACGGGGATGGCTGGTCGGAGATAATCACCGGCACGGAAAGAGGTGGCGGTCCACAGATAAGAATATTTAACAGCGAGGGAGTATTAATAAACCCTGGCTTCTTCGCCTACGCCACCAATTTTCGGGGCGGTGTTTCGGTGGCGGTGGCTGATTTAAGCGGCAATGGCCAAATGGAGGTAATTGCCGGTGCCGGTTATGGCGGCGGTCCGCATGTCCGAATATTTGATCAGAAAGGAAAATTATTGAGTCCTGGCTTTATGGCCTTTGCGTCGACATTTCGTGGCGGTGTCACCGTTGCCGGCGGTGATTTGGATGGCGATGGTCGGGCAGAAATAGTAGCCACACCGGGACGTGGAGGAAAAGCCGAAATTACCGTTTTTGACGAGCGAGGTCGGCAGTTAAGTAATTGGCTGGTTCATCCCGGCAATAACAACCAGGGTCTGGGGGTGGCGGCAATCGATATCACCGGGAACGGTCGCGCTGAAATAATTACCACCGCTACTGATGTCTTTACTTGGCAATAATTCAGAGTATTATGTCAGATATGAACCCCAATGAATTAAATGACAATAAACCTAAAGGTGGCTGGCACTTGGTGCGGCATCATGGTCGACGCTGGGTTATAAATCCGGTACGGCTTCGGTATGAGCGTCTTTATCAACAGCGCTTAAGTGTTTTAGTATTTGATTTGGCTCTGATAGTCTTCGGCCTGGTTCTATTTGCCGCTTTGATATTCTTCTGGAATCATCCCGTGACTAGCAATCGTAATGTTGACCTAGCTTTTGAGCTACCGGAAACGGCTATCAGTGGTGCCTTGGAGGAGATCAAGATTAATTATAGCAATGAGAATAGAGACGTGCTGGAAGACGCCTACTTGGTATTGAAATTGCCGCAAAATTTTCATCTGGTTGATTACGATCTGCGTGGTTTGGAATACGACAGTGCTAAAAATATAATTTATCTGAATGATCTGCCGCGTGATGCTCATGGTACCATAATTTTACGTGGCTATAGTTGGCAGGCGCTCGATTCGGCTCAAAACTGGGGGGTGACTTTGAACTATAATAATCTTGATATTCCGCACAGCAAGTCTGTGTCCGCTGATCTATTTTATACCCACACTTTGTTAGTGGCGGATTTGGAAATACCTGATAATATCTATACTAATTCAAATGCGACGGCTAGATTGAAGCTAACCAACAACTCACCGTATGACATAGAAAAAGGAGTGGTCCAGGTGTATACGACTAGCGACTTATTTATAACCGGTGAGGCACAGGATTACCGGTGGTCAGATATAAGAATTCCAGCCGGCGGAAGTTGGCATCAAGAATGGCGGATTTATAGTCAGCAGAGCGTCAATCCCGAGATCAATTGGCAGATTAGCATCGGCGATGAAATATTGGTAAATATTTCTCGTACCCTGTTTGTCAAACAGCCGGCGATAACTCTTGATTGGCAACTGCTGACAGATGGCACCGCCAGAGCAGGTCAGCCGGTGGCTATCCGTTACTATATTCACAATCGTGAGCAAACTTCTCTGGACGATTATCGATTGTCTCTGGTTGATACTACCGCGCAATGGCGGGTTGATGTTCAAAGTGAGAAACATTCATCTGTCTCATCAGACCAAGAAAAGTATATTGAAGCAGTTATAAGAATATTTCCAGTCGTAGATAATATAACCAAAGCACCGGAGTTGCAAGCGGTAATAATTTGGACCGGGCCACTGGGAGCGGGGAAAATATATAGTTTACCAAAACAGCTTTCGATCAGGCCAGAGGTGACGATATCTTCAAAGATCGTATATTACTTGCCCAGTGGAGATCAGATAGCTTATGGTCCGCTACCGCCAATAGTCGGGGAGGCGACTAGCTATTGGATTAACCTGCAGGTAAAGCCGGACTTCGGTGGTTTTCGTAATATGAGGGCTACGATTGATCTGCCGGCTCACGTTGAACTACTTGATTTTAGTAGCAATCGAGGTCGAATATCAGGAAAGGAAAATATCGTTTGGGAGATTGATTCTTATGACAAAGGTGTTAATCCGACTATTCCCGCGATCAATTTAAAGGTGGAAATCATCCCCACAGCCGCTCAAGCAGGTCAGAATTTGACGCTCATTAATTCCGTTCGGGTACTGGCGGAATCAGGGTTGGAGGGAACAGATATCGAAGTAAACACTGGTATTATCAACAATGACATGAGCCGTGACTTCCACACGCCCAATGATGGTCGAGTGGAGTCGAGGGATATTAATTAATCTCTTATTAAGTTTTAATGTATAGGATTATATACACCGCAGTCGAAAAGTGCCCGATCGTATTGACAGAATCGGTTTAATTTGATAAGGTGATTAATCCGTGAATTTAATAGTATATTTTTTTTAGGATCAACAATTAATTCTTACATTTTCCGCACACATGAAAATTGCTTTTATTGGACAAAAAGGAATGCCAGCCCTCTATGGCGGGGTAGAAAAATACGTGGAGCAGGTCAGTCAGCAGCTGGTTGCTTTGGGAAACGAAGTATATGTTTATGCTCGTCCTTATTATACTAGCAAGAAAATTGCTAAGTATCGTGGCGTTCATATCATAAATCTACCCTCTATTCATACCAAAAATCTTGATGCTATCAGCCATACTTTTCTCGCCACTATGCATGCTATTTTTTCCGGTTATGACGTAATTCATTATCAGGGGGTGGGCCCTTCACTACTGGCTTGGATACCGCGTATATTGAACCCGAGTATAAAAGTAGTCACCACTTTTCACTCACTTGATCGTAAGCACGCCAAGTGGTCCGGAATTGCGAAGATTGCGCTTACCATGGGAGAATGGTCGGCTTGTAAATTTTCACATCAAGTAATAACAGTATCACGCGGTCTGCAGAAATATTGTTTAGAGCGGTATAATACTCCGACTACCTATATACCGAACGGAGTGCAGATTACGCGTCGCTTTACCGTCGCTAAAACGCTCAAGACCTACAATCTCAAAGAACGGCGGTATTTTATCGTGGCGGCTCGGTTTGTGTCTCACAAGAGAATACACGACGTCATTTCCGCTTTCCAAAATCTCAAGAATAAAAATCTTCGTTTGGTTGTGGTGGGAGGCTCGACCTTTACGGCCGGATACGCGGCACGACTTCGTGAATTAGCAGCCAAGGATAAGAGAGTTGTTTTTACGGGTTTTATTGATAGTGGAGTAATTTATGATTTGATGAGCAAAAGTCTGGCATATATATCAGCCTCAGAAGATGAAGGATTGCCAATCACTCTCCTTGAGGCACTGGCGGCCGGGGCGCCGGTGATAGTTAGCAATATCGATGGACATCTGGAAATTGTTGAACAGTGCCACGGGACTGTATTTGAAGTGGGAAATATTTCGGAACTAACAGCCTGCATGAGAAAGGGTTTGCATCGCCAAGCGGAGGCCCTTAAATATGCCCGTATCAATAAACGAGTGATGGCCAGTAACTACAACTGGGTGGACATTGCCAAGGCATTAACCGTTGCTTATACCGATATTCAGTTGGCACCACAGTCAATCACACAGTCAATGTTTTAAAATTAATATAAAAAACCTCCTCTGGTAACTTTATCGGAGGAGTTTTTTATAATATGAAGGAGATGATGAGAACTAGGGCGATGGCTTGAAGAATTAGGCCTTTACGTAGCGAAATAATTATTTTCAGCGGGTTATGCACGAGATTATGAAAACGGTTGTGGGGTTCTAACCACCGCCATTTTACAACCGAGTGAACCCCCCATAGTATATCAGGCAACATTGCACCCAATACAGCCAGCCACATGTAGACAGGATTTATAGGGACTTTGGTAAGAATAAAAAAACCTAATACAAGTACCAATACTACTTCGACCATGAAAATCCTCGTTAACTTTCGTCGTCTGATAAGCTCGGGTAAACTTTTGTCCACGAGATTATCGTCACCATGTGGTATGCTATCGAGAATATAATGAGAGGCGACGGCTAGCACAAAAACAGCCACCGGGTCGTCGATCCGAGAGGCTATAGCCATGCCCACCGCACTATGTACTGTCAAAAACATAGTATTATTATACTATCTATGATACAAAATACAACCCAGTTCCTCCAGCTACCGCGTCGATCTTCTTGGCCAGAGGTCAAAAGGCTGGTAGAGCGCGAGGGGCTGGGTGATGGTGTTCTAAAATAAAACAGGCGCACGTCTTGGGCCCGCCGTAGGCGGGTTAAGCGTGCGACTGAAAGTGAGTAAGCACCGGAACGGTGAAATGAATTCGCGTCTTGCGGATTCATGTAACTGTGATGGTGCTTAGGAACTGGTAGCGGGGGTGGGAATTGAACCCACAACCTCAGCGTTATGAGTGCTGCGCTCTGACCAATTGAGCTACCCCGCCTCGTCCCCAGCCCTTCGCGAAGGGCTGGGTCCTCTTATCTCTTTCACTTAACCCGCCGCGGCGGGCCCAAGTGAAAGAGATGTTTTATAACCTATCTTGTCGATGCTCCTCGCGACCTGATCGGTTAGGATTGGTGGACATGGGAGGAGAATCGCATTGTTTTTACCGCTACATATTAATACAATCCGGGTCAGGCGTCAACCTTTCCCAGGTGATGGCAATATTATAACTATTTCTATTATTCAACAAACCCAGCTCCTCGCGAGGGGCTGGGTGATGGTACTCTAAAATAAAACAGGCGCACGTCTTGGGCCTGCCACCGGCGGGTTAAGCGTGCGACTGAAGGTGCTTATGATCTGGTAGCGGGGGCAGGATTTGAACCTGCGACCTCCGGGTTATGGGCCCGGCGAGCTGCCAACTGCTCTACCCCGCGTCGTCCCCAGCCCTTCGCGAAGGGCTGGGTCCTCTTATGTTTATCACTTAACTCCTCGACTACGCTCGGGGCCCAAGTGATAAACATTTTTTTTATTAATATATACGTGTGTGATGCTTAGTCCCTCTGGGCAAGCCACGTCTGATGTCTCGTAGTAGGCTGGGATTTATCAATAAGTGTGAAATCTGGTGCCGAAGGGGAGAATCGAACTCCCACAGGGTTGCCCCTACGGGTTTTTGAGACCCGCGTGTCTACCAGTTCCACCACTTCGGCTAGACCGAAACGCATTCACTATACTAATGTATATTGACCGCTATGTCAAGGTATGGTCGAAATTTTTTGCTCAAACAATCAATTTCTATTATAATAGTACCGCTATGGCACGAGTAATTTCAGTAGTGAATCAAAAAGGAGGTGTGGGTAAAACCACAACTTCAATTAATTTAGCCGCTTATTTGGCTGACATGGATCAGCGGGTGTTATTAATAGATATCGATCCTCAAGGTAATGCTACTTCCGGGATCGGTTTTGAGCCGTCCAGAATAAGTCCGAGCGTTTACGATGTTTTAATTGATGATGATTTAGCTCTCAGCTCTATCGTTAAAAAGACGGCTTTGGACAAATTGTACGTGGCGCCGGCCAATCCTGATTTGGCGGGTGCCAATATAGAGTTGGTAGGAGCGGTTAGAAGAGAGTATAAACTTTGGCATAAGATTGGCCCATTGTATAATCAATACGACTATATTATTATTGATAATCCGCCGTCATTGGGTTTATTGACCATCAATGGCCTGGTCGCCGCCGAGGAAGTATTAATACCGGTGCAGACAGAGTATTATGCGTTGGAGGGGCTGAGTCAGCTTATTCATACCATCAATCTAGTAAAGGACAATCTTAAGCCTGATTTACAAATACTGGGTGTCGTGATGACTATGTATGACGGACGATCGAACCTCTCGGAGGCCGTATTTCAGGAATTGTATCGACATTTTCCCAGCAAAATTTTTCGCTCCATAATTCCCCGTAATATTCGATTGGCGGAAGCGCCATCGCACGGCAAACCCATCCTTATGTATGATCGCCAAGCCAAGGGCGCGAAGGCATATGAAAAATTGGCGCGGGAAATCAAGGACTCAGCTCGCTATTAAATACTTATAGAGGAACGTATGATTAATAAATCTCTTGGCCGTGGATTGGGCTCTTTGATCCAATCAAGCGGCCCCGCCCAACCTATGATGGCTGATTCTGAGTCCCAAAAGATATCACCGGACTCTATTTCAACCGGTGACTTGGTGCGAATCCCTATCGACAAATTGACAAAGAACCCATACCAGCCCCGTCTGAATTTTTCGCACGAGGAACTGGAGGGATTAGCTGACTCGATAAAGAAGTTCGGTATATTGGAGCCGTTGTTAGTGGTGAAAAAAGATGACGGATATCAACTAATAGCCGGGGAGAGGCGATTGCAGGCAGCTATTTTGGTTGGCCTCGAGACCGTGCCGGTAATAGTCAAAGAAGCTGATGATATGGCAATGATGGAGATTTCTTTAATCGAAAATCTTCAGCGCGAGGATTTGGATCCGATTGAAGAGGCTTTGGCATACCAGAGATTCATGAAGGAGTTTCAATTAACACAAGAACAGGTAGCTGAGCGTGTACACAAAAAAAGATCAACCGTGGCAAACGCCATGCGCTTATTGCAACTACCTGAAGAAATACGAGAAACCGTAAAGCTTGGTCGCATAAGCAGGGGGCAGGCCAAACTGATTTTGAGTGTCGCTGACGAAAAATATCAGCGTCGGTTGTTTCGCAAGATAATGAAAGACGGTTTGACTGTCCAACAGACAAGTCGGGCGGTCAGTGATTATCGTCGGCCGGTAGTCGCTGGTAGTGACGTACAAATACAAGAGCTTGAAAATCGTCTGCGTTCACGGTTGTCGACGCGGGTGAAACTCAATGGTAGTCTGGAAAGAGGGGAGATAAGCATACATTATGATTCAGCCCAAGATCTGAGAAGGATAATCGAGGAATTGGGAGCCTAGCTGACAGTCAGATGTTTTGATTCTTTTAAAAAAGTCTGTTGAATTTATTGCGCAGTTTATTGGAGAGAGCATTGTGTTGTTTACGCAGTGCTTCTTTTATTTTCTCACGTGCCAGCGTCGTTTTCACTATCTGCAGCCAGTCGGGATTGGGCCAGCTACGAGCATCATTGGTAATGATCGTAACGATGTCTCCGCTTTTGAGAGGTTGTGACAAGCTGGCTTGATTGTTATTGATGATCGCTCCGCTACAGCGATTGCCGACATCGGTGTGAATATGATAGGCAAAATCTATTGGTGTGGCATCTTCCGGCAGGTCGATAACATCTCCCTTGGGGGTGAATACGAAGATGCGGTTGCGAAAAAAATCCAATCTAACTTTCTGCAGATTTTCCAAGTATTGATTCGAATCTGCTATTTCTTTCTGCCAATCGAGAAGATTGTTTATCCACTCACGATAGCTATCCGGTAAAGTACCGGCTCTTTTCTCACTGTACTGCCAATGCGCGGCAATACCATACTCGGCATAGTCATGCATCTCCTGGGTGCGAATCTGTATTTCCAAGACCTCGCCTTCATCAGTAAAAACGCTAGTGTGCAATGATTGATAATTATTTGGTTTTGGCTGGGCTATATAATCCTTGATACGACCTTTTAGGGGTGTCCATAAGGTATGTACCAAACCCAGCACGGCGTAGCAATCTTTGATATCTTTGACAATGATCCGCATGGCTATTAGATCATATATCCTATCCAAATTTTTATCATGAGTCATCAGTTTCAAATAGAGACTATAAAGATTTTTGACACGGCTATTAATAATTACATCGGTAATGTTTTCTTCGCGTAAGGACTTTATCAAAGTTTTTTTGGCCTTGTCTATTACTTTCTCCTTGTGTTTGAACATATCCTTGGTGACAGATTTGACCCAGGCGTGTTCTTGCGGGTAGACATAAGGGAAGGCCAAGTCTTCAAGCTTGCCTTTTACTTCGCCCAAGCCAAGACGATTAGCAATCGGGGCATATATTTCCATGGATTCTTTGGCGATACGCAGAGCTTTGTGAGGTGGCTGATGCTGTAGGGTTTGTAAATTGTGAATCCGATCACAGAATTTAATAACAACAGTTCTGATATCTGTAGCCATGGCGACAAACATTTTACGAAGATTCTCGGCGTATCTCTCCATGCCGCGATATTTGACCTTACTTAGTTTGGTGATTCCGCGGACGATGCCGGCAATTTCTTTACCAAATATTCTTTTTATCTCCTCCAGCTCTATTTCTGTATCCTCCGGCACATCGTGCAATATACCAGCTGTCACTGTTACCGGATCAAAATGCATTTCACTCAGAATTTTGGCGGTGGCCAGACTGTGGACAATATAGTCCTCACCCGAAAGTCTTTTTTGTCCGGCGTGCGCTTGCTGCGCAAATTCAAACGCCTTCCGCAACAAAGACTCCTGTTCAACATCGAAGTCGGGGTTGAATTTCTTCAAATTAAGAATGATGGCCGCCAATTTTTCTTCGTGATTTGTCATATGGTATAGCATGACATAGAGATATTAAAATGGCAAGATAAAGCCTGGTTACGCTTGACACCTCCCACCCCCTGTGTAAATATATTAATCTAAACAAGTCCGCGCCCAATAACGCAGACTTTTTATTATGTCCAGAAAACAAACTCCAGAG
>JANLIN010000016.1 GCA_024654345.1 Candidatus Komeilibacteria bacterium | reverse complement strand
TCGATCAACGCGTGTTGATAACGAATCCGAATACTGCCCGACCATGGCAAGGCCGGGGCGTGAGTGATCCAACGCACATCCGTTAAAAGAAATTCCGTCCTATACAACTTCGGGTCATCGTGGTCGGTAGTGACAAATAGTTCACCGGTAGAAAATTTTCTCTCCACCACATAGTACGGGCCGGTACCGCCGACTTCTATCCCCTGTCGCTGACCGGTCGTGAAAAATTCCAGCCCGACGTGTTTCCCCAGCACCGCTTTGGAATTAATATCAACAATATTTCCCTTCGTCCCCTTCATCTTTCTTTTTAAATAGTCACTGACCTTTATCTGGCCGATGAAACACACTCCTTGAGAATCTTTCTTTTTGGCGGTGACTAAATTATTTTTTTCCGCCAGCTGACGAACTTCCGCCTTGGGCATTTCCCCCACCGGAAACAAGGTTTTACTCAACTGCTGTTCCGTGACACGGCAGAGAAAATACGACTGGTCTTTGCTTTCAGCCAAGCCGGCCCCCAGCCAGAATCGACCGTCTTTATTTAGAACGCGTGCATAATGACCGGTGGCGATCTTAGCAAAGCCCAATTTCATCATCCGCTCCAAAAATATGCCGAACTTTATCTCTTGATTGCACATTATATCGGGATTGGGCGTGAGGCCGTTTTTGTAGCTATCGATCATATATTGCACCACTTTGGCGTAGTACTCTTTTTCGAAATTTAAAACATAAAAAGGGATCCTCAGCTGTTGGGCTACCATTTGCGCGTCTTTCTGATCCGTTTCCCAGGGACAGCCTTTGATTTCCGGCAGTTGTTCCGACCAGTTGCGCATGAAGAAACCGACTACGTCGTAGCCCTGCTTCTTCATCAGCAAAGCCGCCACGGAAGAATCAACTCCACCGGACATGGCGACAGCCACTTTTATTTTTCGTTTGAATAATGTCACAGTCTGGCTCCTCGACTAAATATCCTGATTAAAAAAACTTTTTATGACGCGGTCAAAACCCGGAACGAGTCCTTTGGCCAACGCCTGCGCGGGCGTAAACCAATCATAGGCTTGTGCCTCCCGGTCCAGATGAATCTCATCACTGTCAATTTCCACCAGAATCGGATGCACATCCCATATTTTATCCATGGTGTCATCGCTGACACGAAAACTGGCACCGACTTTCATTTCGACCACTGACTCCGCTTTTATGCTCAGCTCCTCCGCCAACTCCTCGTATGCCTTCTGCCGCGGTGACTTGCTATCATCCAAAAAACCGGAGATACCGTTCCACAAACCGGGATAGAAGTTGAGCGTCTCGCTTCTCTGAACCAGCAATATTTTTCCCTGATACGTTACCAGGCAGTTTATAACCGGTGCTAACTTCATATTTGTATAATCCACTCGTGTCCCCTCGTATAAGCGACCTTCCGCTACTTGTCGAAAAATCTCTATCACTCGCTCGAGTTCATGTACCAGTGGATGATCCCATCCATGACCAATGGCGGCGACAAAATCTTCGTACTGTGAAATAGCTGTTATTTTATCATGGCGGAAGTATTTGCGGATCAATGTCTCGTCTTTCTTTAACAACTGTGTCTTGGAATAGGCATTGTGCAGGACATCGGCCACTTTTATTATCTTTATCCGCGGGTCAGCGACTTCGAGGTACTGTAATAATTTACGCCGGCGCTCCGGAAAAGGCACCGTCATATCATCGGTCACTCCTTCCACCAACCGCCTGACCTCAGCGCCAAAATTCTCCTCAATATCTGCCGGTGTATATTCAGTATCCTCCACCACATCATGCAGTATCCCGGCGATTATAGTTTCATCATCCGCGCCGGCACGTTCCAAAATCATGGTGACGTTGAAGAGATGACTTAAATAAGGCAGTTCGTCACTGCTCTTGCGACTTTGCCGCCGATGCGCCACCGCGGCAAAGTCGATCGCTTTATTGATCTGCTCACTGAAAAACATGGACTTTATTGTTAGTATTGCTAAATCTTTTCTGAGGAATTTCTACAAAATAACTTTATCCTACTTACACCTATTTAACAAGGTCCTGCCGACCAGCTTGCGCCCTGCCCAGACTATTACCCTTGACAGAATCCATTTGGTCAGATATACCGGTTATAGTTCTTTACAAGGAGATTTTGCATTAAATAGAAATGGCTTCCATATTTATTCACTAAACAAGGAAAAACTGTCATAGAACCAATGTAAAGGACTATTCTATGAAGCCATGTAAAAGAGATCTCCAAAAGGTAGCGGATGACCTACTCCGTCGGAAAGGTTATCGTCGCGATGGTAGTCGCCCCCAGGAAACTTCGTCTGAACAAGTAGTTTTTGAACGAAAGTTGATTCGAGTTCCAATGGGTGGCAAGGCCAAGCGATAGTCTACCGAAGGTTCTGAAAAAATCCAAACAAGGCTTGTGAAAACAAATCACAACCCGCTGGTTAGGTGCGCGCTTCACCTGAAACTGAAAAGCGAAACTATTGAGAATACGCCCGAGTAATTAAATTTACTCGGGTTTTAGTTAAGATTATGAGTTTATAGCGACTAAAGTCGCTCTATAATACTGTTAAAATAATCTTTATCCTTCGGGTGAGTCAATAATTCCGCCACCTTCTCCTTGTTGACCCATCTTGCCTCCGGATTATGCGGATCCAATGGTGCTAAATCAGTTTGTGTGGTCGTGAATAAAAACATGGTAATAGATTTCAGCTCTGTTTTGCTCTCGCCGCCATCTTTTGATAAACGATATCTTTTGTACACTCCTAGCTCGTCGACGAATTTTAAATCACTAACTCCCGACTCCTCGTGAATTTCTCGTCTGGCCGCCGTGATCGCATCTTCACCCGGATCAATACGACCCTTGGGCAAAGACCAGGAATCTCCATTTTGACTGACGACCAGCACTTGTCCAGCCGTGTTGAGCACCACACCGCCGGCACTATAAGTTTCTTTTGTCTGAGCTTCATCCATATAGCCAGTAATTATTATTTATAAATTCGCTATCAAATATTGCCTTTTCCCACCAGGACTGCTACGATATTGGCATCTATTGGGGGATGCTAGCCGAGCCCCCTTTTTCTCCACAAAGTGGAGTGACGCAGATTAAGGCCGCCGCATGCGTTCCAAGAGGTCAAGTAGTGGCAAACGAAAGACCATGTTAAAAACCTTGGAAAAAGCCTGCGGCTTTTTTTTACTTATCAATCGTGTTTCGTTATTCGGTGTCGTTCGGGTATCGGTATCGCAGACAAGTCTGACTTGTCGCGGCCCGCTTGAAAGCCTGCTGTTGACCCGCAAAATCGACGGACTGCCTCACCGTCACCGTCACCGAATTCAGTCGGGTATCGTTCGGACATCGGTGTCGCCGCCAAGTCTGACTTGGCGCGACCCGCTACAAACGAATACTACAAATTATTTACTCGCTTCGTCGCCTTTGACGAGCCTTCCTCGCTTCCACTCGACAAGTCGAGTGCCTCGAGCGAAGCCGAGAGGTACATTCGCCCCCTACTTCCCATGACACTTCTTAAACTTCTTCCCGCTCCCACAAGGACAGGGATCATTGCGGCCAACTTTGTGTCCCTCGGCGTCGCGCGGTTTTGCTTCCACAATCTGTTCGCGTTCTTGCTTTTCAGAAGCGAACTGAGTGGCGGCGCTGGACTTTACCAACGTTGCTTGGCGGGTACTCAGATCCTGTCCACCGATATTGGCCGTTTGACCGAGTTTGAAAATATTGTAAACAACTTGGTTCTGGATATTATCGAGCAGATCATTATACATTACAAAGCCCTCCTTTTTGTATTCTACCAGCGGATCGCGCTGACCGTAGCCGCGCAAGCCTATTCCCTGTCGTAGGTAATCCATATTCTGGAGATGTTCTATCCAAAGATTATCAATCGTGCGCAATAAGAGCATCAGTTCAATGCGTCGCAAAGCTTGCACGCCCACCTCAGAGTCGGTGATTTTTTTTTCCAACTCGTCATATTTCAGAGTCGCCAAGCCACTTACTTTTTCGATCAGTTTATGGCGCAGTTGGTGTGGTTCAATCGAATTATCGTTTATCAAATCATTGAGCTCCTTCGTTTCCGCCTCATTTATGGTATATATCGTTTTAAGAGTCTCTATGATTTCTTTGGCGTCCGATTGGCCTTCGGCGGCGCTGTGAAAACTGATCACTTGGTCAACTTCTTTATTTACCAAGTAAATAATATAGTCTCGCAATGACGTGATAGTGATAACGTCGTCATTTTCTTTGATCTCGATTTTATCCGTCTTACCCTCGCTCAACGACAACAGACTACGGCGCCGACGATATATCGTGGCCCGCTGTTTATTCATCACGTCATCGTACTCCACCAAATGTTTTCTGATATCAAAATTGTGGCCTTCTACTTTCGTCTGCGCGTTTTCGATAGATTTGCTGATTAGTGTATTTTCGATCGGCATATCCTCCGGTACATTCATAGTGCGCATCACCGACTTCATTCTCTCCGAACCGAAAACACGCATCAGATCATCATCCAACGACACAAAGAATTGACTTGAACCCGGGTCCCCCTGTCGGCCGGCCCGACCACGCAGCTGATTGTCGATGCGTCGCGACTCATGTCGTTCGGTCCCGATGACGTGGAGGCCACCCAATTGCTTCACCTTTTCCGCTTCCTCGACGCTGACCGGTTTGCCGCCCAAAATGATGTCCACCCCACGACCGGCCATATTCGTGGCCAAAGTGACGGCGCCCACTTTACCGGCCTGGGCAATGATTTCCGCTTCACGCTCATGTTGTTTGGCGTTTAATAACTGATAAGGAACACCGCTGCGCGAGAGCAGTTCGCTGAGTTGTTCATTTTTTTCTATCGAAATCGTGCCGATCAGCACCGGCTGGCCCGCCTGATAGCGCTTCTTTACGTCCGCTACAATCGCCTGCATTTTCCCTTCCTCCGACTGGTATATCAAATCATTCATGTCCTGTCGTTCAATCGGTTGGTTGGTAGGAATGATGGTAACGTCCAGTTTATATATTTTGGAAAACTCTTCTGATTCTGTCGCCGCCGTACCCGTCATGCCGGCCAGTTTCTCGTACATACGAAAATAGTTCTGGAAAGTAATGGTAGCTAGCGTTAAGCTCTCTTTTTGAATCTTCACCCCTTCCTTTGCCTCGATCGCCTGATGTAAACCACCGGAATAACGCCGTCCTTGCATCAAACGACCGGTAAATTCATCGACGATGATTATCTCTCCGTCTTTGACCACGTAGTTACGATCTTTTTTGAACAACACTTCCGCCTTCAATGCTTCTTCTAAGTGATGAACGGACTTCAAACCCTGAGTTTGGTAAATATTTTGTACACCCAAAGCTTTTTCCACTCTATTTATGCCGTCCTCGGTCAAGGTAACCGCTTTCAGCTTTTCATCGACATTGAAATCCGCATTTTCCCGCAGGGTTTTTACCAACCGGGCGAAGGTGTAATACTCATCCGCCGACTCCTCCGCCGGCGCCGAGATAATCAGCGGTGTCCGTGCTTCATCTACCAAAATTGAGTCGACTTCATCCACGATCGCATAATGCAGGTCCCTTTGCACCATCTGCTCCGTGCTGGCCACCATATTGTCCCGCAGATAGTCAAACCCAAATTCATTGTTTGTACCATAGGTAATATCGGCCGCGTATGCCTCTTGGCGACTGCAGGCTTGGAGGAACTCCATCTCAACCGTCACACCCTGATCGCGCTGCTGATCCGCAGTAGTATCTGCAATATTTTTGTAAATAAAAGCCGAATCATGCTGAATGCTACTGACGGACAATCCCAAGGCGTCATATATCTGCCCCATCCAGGTGGCATCACGCTTGGCTAGGTAGTCATTGACAGTCACGACGTGCACACCCTTGCCCAGTAGAGCGTTCAAATATATCGGCAAGGTGGAGGTTAGTGTTTTTCCTTCACCAGTTTTCATTTCCGCGATCTGACCGTTATGTAAAACTATTCCACCAATCAGCTGGACGTCGAAATGCCTCTGCCCAAGGGTTCGTTTGGCGGCTTCTCGCACCACCGCGAAAGCAGCGGGCAGAATATCGTCCGTAGTTTCTCCCTCTGCCAGCCTTGTTTTAAATTCCTCTGTCTTGCCTCTCAGCTCCGCGTCGGAAAACTTTTCGTATTGAGATTCAAGAGCATTGATCTCCGCCACCACAGGTAGCAAAGAATCGATATACTTTTTGTTAGCATCGCCGAATAATTTTGAAAAAAAAGCCATAAAATGTATAAATTTAGATTACATGAACTTCTATCTTAACTCACTCCCCGTGAAATGACAAATATGCTTAAAATCCTAAGTAGCGCACCTCTTCCTCCAGCTGAATACCCAACTGATCGCGTACTTCTTGTTTGATGAGGCTGATAAGAGTGACAACGTCTTCGGCCTTTGCCTGTCCTTTGTTGATAATAAAATTACCATGCAGAGATGATAGCTCGGCATCACCAATTCTTTTTCCTTTTAACCCCAATCGGTCTATTATCCAAGCCACGGGAATTTTATTGTACTTGAAGTACTGTTCCGGGATCTCCCACTCATGTTTTTGCAACAATTTAATAATCTCATCCGTGATAATTATATTCTTGAACGTACAACCAGCGGAAGGTTCGGTCGGCTGTTTGCTCCAACGATCAGCATTGTAGCGCGCCACTTTGGCCATCGCCTCTTCGCGATCACCCTGTTCCAATTTCAGCGTCACTCGCAATAGCAACCACGACTTCTCTTTTAAAAGGCTATGTCGGTAAGTAAAATTGAGCTGTTGATTGCTAAGAATATGGACCTCGCCCGTCCGATCCATCACTTCCGCCGACACTACCACATCAGACAGCTGTCCACCGTAGGCGCCGGCATTGCCCACTACTCCCCCGCCCACCGAGCCGGGTATACCGGCCGCGAATTCAATACCCGTTAAACCCTTGTCAACGGTCATGTTTACCAGTTCCATCAGATTTATATCGGCGCTACACAAGACCTCTGTCCCCTCGATGCTAACGAGTTGATACTGCAGATGAATCACCAGCCCATCGAATCCCTTATCTGAAATTAAAACATTTGTACCGCCCCCCAAAATCATCAGCGGCAACCGTTGCTCATTTGCCCATTGCAAAACCGACGCTAACTGTTCATCATTATCAATTTGCACATAGTATTTGGCCGGACCACCAATATGAAAATTACTAACATTGCGCAACGGGTAGTTTTCTTCTATATTCAATTTTTCTACTATCGAAACTGTCATGATTTAAGTGGTTAATTTTCGCGCTACGTCGTCAATGTCACCGGCTCCCATGATTAGGACAATATCGCCGTCCCGGATGACGGCTTTCAGCTGTCGCAATACCTCCTGGGCATCAGCAACATAGATGGAGCTATTAATCAGAGCGGGATTATTTTCTCTAATAGCTTGCAGTAGTAGCTGGCTACTCACATCTTGATCATAACTTTCTTCTCTGCCCTTCACATCATAAATTTCACTCATCAATAAATAGTCAGCGCCACCAAAGGAGCGACTAAACTGGTCAAATAGATTCTTGGTCCGATTGTGATGATGAGGCTGAAAGACCACTACCAATCGTCTATCCGGGTAAAAGTCGCGTGCCGCGCCAATGGTTGCTTTCACCGCCGTCGGATGATGAGCGTAGTCGCTGATGACTAGAGTATCATCCACCCCAGCAACAGCACCCACGACTTCAAAACGACGCCAAGCACCATTATATTTGGCCAGCGCGGCAATAATGATATCAATCGCTACACCAGCTTTGGCAGTGGCGGCTACCGCCGCCAAAGCGTTAAGAATGTTAAACTGACCCGGTATTTTTAACGTCACTACCCCAAGCTCATGACCCTCCTGCTGGACAGTAAATTCCTGACCGTCGGCCGTCGCCTGAATATTCTTAGCCTGCCAATGACAATCGGACAAGAGCCCAAATGTCCGGTCCGAGGATCGTCTCAACTCCGCCAAACCGGAATCATTGCCGTTGATAATCGCCGTGGACGATGAATTTATGAACTTTTGAAAACTCGACCTGATGTGATCAAGGTCCTGATAATAATCCAGATGATCAGCCTCGGCGTTTGTCACGACGGCAATCTCTGGAGCTAGCTGCAACATATGTTCGCGATACTCACACGCCTCCACGACCAACCAGTCACTTTGGCCGGCCCGATAATTATGATCAAACTGAGCGATTTGCGTTCCAACAATCACCGTTGGGTCAAGACCGGCCTCGGCCATGATCAGACCGACCATAGCAGTGGTTGTTGATTTACCATGAGTACCACTAATGGCAATCGTCCGATATTGTCGGCTCAGTACACCCAAGAATTCTGGATAGCTGTAGCTTGGTATCCCCAATTCTGCCGCTCGAATTCTTTCCGGATGATTGGCCGGTATAGCCGGACTATAGATGAACAGATCAAAATCAGACGTCAGTTTATCCGCCGCCGGTTGCGTCCAGACGTTCACTCCCTTTTTTTCCAAAGCGGCGGTAATGTCACTGGCCACAGCGTCTGAACCTTCCACCGTAATATTATGGTTGAGAAGATGTCGCGCCATCGCCGACAGACCAATACCGCCGATACCGGATAAAAAGGCTTTTTTGTAGTTTAGTCGTTCTGACATAGTTTTATTATCTCATGCACAATAGCGGCATTAGCGTCGCGTCGTGCCAGGGCCGCCGCTCTTTCCGCAATATCAATACGTAATTCATCATCCTCCATCAATTCATCAATCTTTGCTACCAGTTGATCGGCCGTTAGACCGATTTGATCAAGCTGTTCCGCCGCTCCCTGCCGAGCGAAGAATTCAGCGTTTGCCTCTTGATGGGTTTCCGGCATAGGAATAAGTATGGACGGCTTGCCGATAGCCATCAGCTCAGATATCGTGCCCAAGCCCGCTCGACATATAACCAAATCCGATCGCTGTAGAATATGACCAAAGTCCTCGTAGGCAAAATCATACTGTACATACCATCGTTTTTCTGATTCTGACAATTGCGGTTTTATACTCCGGTTGGCACCGGTCAGATGCGTCACCCCGTATTTCTTCAGCAATTTCGGCAAGGCGTCAATCACCAACCGATTCAAACCGGCGGCCCCGGTACCGCCACCCATAAACAATAGTTGCGATCGACTTTTATCCATGTGTAGATCGTCGTTGAGACTATGACTGACCGGCTCAATAATATACTTCCGCACGGGCGTGCCGGTCCAAATCGGTTTGTGACCGGGGAATTTCTCCAGTAAGTCAGCCCAAGAGACAGTGACGGTATCCGCCACGCGCGCCGCCAGGCTATTGGCCAAACCGACTTGAATATCCAGCTGATGAACCAGGACTTTGATCCCCAGAGTCTTAGCGGCGTAGACCACCGGCACAGCCACAAAACTGCCGGCTGATATTACCACGTCCGGTTTGAAACGCCGTAAAATCTTGTGCGCCTGTACAAATCCAACAATAATATGAAAAGGGTCGGTAAAATTTTTCCAGGAAAAATATCGTCTCAGCTTACCGCTACAGATGGCATGAAATTCTATATCCTGCCTTCGTACCACCGCCCCTTCGGGTCCTGATTTTGTTCCGATCCAGACGAAGTCAGAGGGAATCATGTTTTCTTGCGACAACAGATGCTCAGCCATCGCCAATAAGGGTGAAACCGAGCCCATCGTTCCGCCGCCGGAAAAAACAATTTTCATACCGCTGGTAGTTTAGATTGTTTAGAAATATTCAGTAATATACCAATCGCAAAAAATGATATGGCCAACGATGATCCACCGTAAGATATAAAAGGCAAGGTTATCCCCGTTAAGGGCACTAAATTCATCATCGCCGCCATGTTAACCAAGGCCTGAAAAACAAACCAGACCGTAATACCACTGGCCAGAAAACGTCCGAAGTCATCCGGACTTCCCCGCGCCACGCGTAAGCCACGCAACAGTAAAACAATAAAACCAGCGATCACCAGAGTACCGATGACAAATCCCATTTCCTCCGCGATAATAGCGAAGATAGAATCCCCTTGTACCTCCGGTAAGTACTTGAATTTTTGTTTGGAGTGACCCAGACCCAAGCCGAATAAACCGCCGGATCCAATAGCTATTTTGGCCTGTGAGATATGATACCCGCCTCCCAATGCATCGCCACCACCAAAAAAAGTTTGCAGGCGCTGAGCTCGGTAGGGACTGGCCACCATCAAGACGATGATAATTCCAATAGTCATGGCCGATATCACGCCGATATGTTTCCATGGCGCTCCCGCTAAATAATACAGCGCAAATGACATCGCCATGATCACCAACAGCGTACCCAAATCAGGTTGGAGCAATATTAGAAGAGCTATGGTCCCCAATACCGTAAGAAAAGGGATGGTGCCGTATTCAATATCCTGTAGCCCATGTTTTCCCTTTTTTTCCAACCAGGTCGCCAAATAAATCAAAAAAGTAATCTTCACGATCTCTGACGGTTGGAAATCAATACCGGCAATGCTGAGCCAGCGCTGGGCGCCACCATGAGCCACGCCTATGCCCGGGATTATAACTAGGACCAATAACCCCAAGGATATTATCAACATCCAGAAAGCCAGTTTCTTCCAGATCTGATACGGCAATTTCAAAGCCACTAGAAAAAGTATTATACCGGGAATGAAACCATTGATCAGCTGTCGCTTCAAAAAGAAGTAGCTGTCACCATACTCCTGAAAGGCAATGACGGTGGACGCCGAAGAGAGCATTAGTAGCCCAAAAAGAAACAAGCCCCCAATAGTAGTCAATAAGACGAAATCCGGCCGCTGCGCAAAACGACCGGCCCCGAATGGTTCCAGTACCCACAGTCTCGCTTTGTTGATAAAAGTCTGTTTCATAATGATTTTACCGCCCGTGTGAACTGGGCTCCCCGATCAAATTCGTTGATAAACATGCCGAAGCTTGATGTGCCTGGTGACAGCAGTACCGTACTGCCGGCCTCCGCCAAGGCATAAGCCTGTCGCACCGCCTGGGGCATTGAGTCTGCAAAAGTAAACTTATCGTAGCCCTCTTTCTTCAGTAAATTTTTTATTCTGACACTGCCCTCCCCTTTCAGTAAAACAACAGCCTCAGTCTTTTGCGCTATCAGATGTGCCATCTCTTGGAATTCCAGTTTCTTATCGGCACCACCAGCTATCAGTATCAGCGGCGTCGTAATAGTTTTGAGTGCTTCCATGGTAGCCACCGGTGCTGTGGCCGTCGTATCGTTGATATACCGGACGCCAGCTTTTAAGCGAATCAGCTCAAAGCGTCCGGGCGGTGTTGTTAAGCCGGGCAACTCCTTTTTTATCGTTACCTGAGACAAATTATATATATCCGCCACGGTAAGAGCCGCCATCAGATTACGTTGGTTGTGCTGACCTTTAAATCTAAGGTCGTCAGTATCGGCAATTTTTTTATCTCGATAAAATATTGTTTTCCCCCGCACAGCTCCGCTTTTTCCTCGCAATCCATACCACTTTATTGGACTGGCGATTTTAGGCGCTTTTTTCTTGATTACTTCGTCATCTTTATTTAACACCGCTCGCCCACGAGCTGATTGATATTTGAAGAGGAGAAGCTTTGCTCCGTGATAATCGTGCACGGATTTATACGTATTCAAATGATCTTTACCGAGATTCGTCAAAACTCCGACCGCCGGAGATTGTTTAATCATGGCCAAGCCTTCGCATTGCCAGCTGGAAAGCTCCAGCACCACCTTGTCAGTTGACCTGAGTTTATCCAAAAATTCAAACGGGCTGATGCCTATATTCCCTCCCAAAAAGGTGCAGTATTTTTTTCGCAACAGTTGATAAATAAAAAAAGCGGTAGTGCTTTTTCCTTTTGTACCCGTAATACCAATCACCTCCGCCGGGCAATTGCGCAGAAAAAAACTGGCGTCATTGTAAATAGCCGCCCCTCGCTGGCGAGCTATTTTCAGAAATTTGTTATCCGGCCGAACAATCGGGTTCGCTATAACAATATCGGCCCACTTGAAGTCCATGGCTCTATGCCTGCCCAAAACTAGCTGATTTTTTTTTACCCGTAGTCGCGTTAAGGATGGCTTCAGTTGCTCTGTTGTTTTCAAGTCAGTAATTCTAAAATCATGACCATGCTTCTGCAACCAAAGAGCCACGCCCAATCCCCCACTATTCAGACCGAGCCCCATTATCAAAAACTTTTTTCCCTGCCAATCCTTAGGAGCCATATATGCTGATCAAGTAAATGATAAAGCCAACCAAAGAAAATACACCCGATATAATCCACAGGCGCATGACAATTTTTGCCTCCGGCCAACCAACCGCTTCCAGATGGTGATGCCAGGGAGCGGAATGGAAAACTTTTTTACCACGGAAGCGACGAGATAATACTTGGATAATGACCGACAATGACTCTATCACCAATATGATACCGATAATGGGAAGTAGTACGACAGTATTAGTCAGCATGGCTATAATGCCCAGTGTCACCCCCAAAGCCATAGCCCCGGTATCGCCCATAAAAAACCGTGCCGGCGGTACATTGAACCATAAAAAAGCCAACAGTGCGCCGACTATGGCGCCACAGAGAGCGGCCAGGTCATATTTCCCCTGCATATAGGCGATGGCGCCAAAAGCAATAAAATTGGTCATTAGAACTCCACCCGCCAAGCCATCCAAGCCATCAGTTTCATTGACCGAAAAGGATGTCGCCACGATCACCAGGAAGAATATAGGGATGTACCACCAGCCAACATTAACATCACCGTAAAACGGTACCGAGAGTACGTCCCAATCCAATTTGAAAAAAAACCACCACGCCCCAATAGCCGCAATAACAGCATACAACAAGAGTTTATGCCAGAGGCGAAGCCCGCCACCGACCGGTCCGATCTTACGCACGTTAAAAAAATCATCCACCAAACCCACCACGGCCGCCGCGAGCAAAGCACCCAGTGGCAACCAAGTCTGGGAGCGAGAGAGAAAGTCCAAATTTGCCAATGCCTCTAAGCCTGGGATTTTATTTAAAACAAATACCAGACCAGCCAATAAAGCCACTGTCAGCCATATAATAACCCCTCCCATGGTCGGTGTGCCCGCTTTGTGCGCATGGTGTTGATGATAAACCGGCGCCTGCTCCGCCACTCTGATCGATTTACCCAATTTATATTTGTATAAATAGTGGGTTACCAAAGGAGTCAGCAATCCGGCTCCAATAAAGGCTAGAGCGGTGATTGTTGAAATCTTTACCACAGACCAAAGAAATGGATCCATACTAAATGTGATTAATAAATAACAGTACCAAGCTGATCCCCAGAATAACTTGCGCCAGCAAACTTATAATGCCCAAGTAAATAGGCAGCCGGTAGTCAGTGCGAGCATACAAAGAGCTGAGGAAAAAATTCATCAGCACTGTAATAAACCCCCACCAGGCGATCCAGTAAAGTCGTGTGGCCGGACCAAGCTGATCTATGCCAAAATAGATGTTGTAGTGCAGAGGCCACGTTTCTGAGCTTGGCTTAAGATAAAAAAATAACCAGATCCAAATCAAGAGGTTGAAAACCAGAGCCAACCCATGCAGAACGTAAACCCATAAACTATGAAAATTTAGTTTAGCCATTCACTATTTTATTAATTACCTGAGTGAACTTTTTTATTTCCGCTAAAGAAGTATAGCGAGACAGACTCAAGCGAATACTACCGTGTACTTCCCTTTCATCGTATCCCATGGCGAGTAAAGTTTTGGACGGTTGCATTGCCCCAGCGGCGCAAGCCGCACCGGTTGATACCGCGATACCGTGAAGATCAAGCTTGATCATAAGATCTTCACCGGACAAACCGTCAATATAAAAATTCATGATAGCCGGCACACACTTGTCAGGGTTGGAATAAAAATGAATATTCTTAATTTTTTTTAGGCTTTCATCTAACTGTCTTCGACACTTTTCCAGATGCTCATTAAATATTGTCTGTGATGTGTTTATTATCTTGACCGCCTCCGCCATCGCCATAGCAGCGGCCGTATTGACCGTCCCCGCACGCCGTCCCCTTTCTTGTGTACCACCGTCAATATGCTTATTTAAATCAGTCTTATCCCGAACATAGAGCAAGCCGATGCCTTTGGGACCATGAATCTTGTGGGCGGAAAAAGTAATTAAGTCAGCGTGTAAATGATCCGGTCGGCAGTTCAAAAAGTTTAGAGCTTGAACAGCGTCAACGTGCAAAAAAATCTTTGGTCGTTTATTTCTCAGTCTCTCTTCGTTTAAAATCTCCAGTTTCTTACCCACTTCTTGTACTGGCTGAATAACACCAGTTTCATTATTAACATACATTAAGCTTATCAATCGTGTTTTATCAGTGACCGTCGCCAATAGACTGTCGGCGGAGACGACTCCCTGCTTATCCGGTCGAACTACTGTCAACTCGTGTCCTTGGCGTTGCAATGCCGAGGCCGTCATACTGACAGATGGATGCTCAATAGCGCTGGTAATGAAATGGGTCGTTTTGTCGAACGCGCCCATCAGACCCTTTAGAGCCAGGTTGTTCGCCTCTGTTGCACCACTGGTGAACACCAGCTCCTCCGGCTGACAATAAAAAAAATCCGCCAGTGACCGCCGCGCCACTGCCAGCGCCGCGGCTGACTTTTGGCCAAACCAGTGCATCGAAGCCGGATTGCCAAAATTATGTTCCATCTGGTCGCACAATATACGACCAACTCGCGGATCCATTTTAGTGGTGGCGGCATTATCAAAATAAATTCTTCTTGGCGCTTTGGACAACATATTTTCGCCAGTTATCATACCATTTTTGTCTCAAAAAATCAAATCAAATGAAGTCTCTCGTTTTCCAGCTTGACACCTCCCACCCCCTGTGTAAATATATTAATCTAAACAAGTCCGCGCCCAATAACGCAGACTTTTTATTATGTCCAGAAAACAAACTCCAGAG
>JANLIN010000129.1 GCA_024654345.1 Candidatus Komeilibacteria bacterium | reverse complement strand
TAGGATCAAGCGGACTGCCGCTTTTTAAACGGAGTTGGCTTTTAATTTCCAGCATTTGTCCATCAATGCTGTAATATTCTTCGCCTGTGACATTAAATTTTGCCATGACGATACCTCTATTGATTGTTAATATACTTTTCTGCACTTCCCGGCAGAATTTGGGGTTATACTCAGCTTTTGAGCATTAAAGCGTTATATCATCTATCATATTCTATGTCAATCTATTTTAAGAACACAACGCACGGTTGCGTTACTCATTCCGCTAGCCACCAGCGGTATCCGTCGGTGACAATTTCGATGACACCTGATTCATCGTTCCGTAATATCTTAATGTCGTGGCTCAATAGGCGCTGCAGCAGTTCCGCGTGTGGATGCCCGTAGCTGTTACCGGTGCCTGATTGAATGACGGCCGCCAGCGGCTTCACCGCTTCAATAAAATCTTCACCCGATGAATCGCGACTGCCATGATGACCGACTTTTAATATATCGGCCTTGAGTTTGAGGCCTTGTCTCATAAGTTCCTTTTCACCCGCTTGTGGCAAGTCTCCGGTCAATAACAGGCAAACTTCTAGGTAGCAATAGCGAGCGACTACTGATGTATCATTGAGATCCGTGGGGCGGGCGGCTGGTGTTTTAAGAGGATGGAGGATTTCGAGACGACTGCCATCGGCGAATGAATACGTCTGTCCGGCCAAAGCCGCCCGCCCCACCGACTGTATTTCCGCCAACCACGCTGTATAGAACGCCGACTGATTTTCGATATCGCCCGGATACAAAGCTTCTTTTATATGATAACGCTTAGCCACCTCCACCAGCCCAATGGTGTGATCAGCGTGCGCGTGCGAAAGAATCATCAGCTCGATGGTATGGTCATAAAACGGAAAGTAAGAACCCATATCCGTGACGATTTTGTTGTTTGGTCCGCCGTCTATCAAAATCTGCTCTCCGCCCGGAGTAATGATCAATATCCCGTCACCTTGTCCGACATCAAAAAAGACCCAGCGCGCTACCGCCGCATTGCGGGCTGAAGTATTGAATATCGCTATTATAAGAATAGCCAAAACTCCTATTATTAGGCGTCCACGCTTGATATTTTGACTTTTGTGAATTGACAACATTTTTGGGGGATGATAGTTTATAAGAACCAACTGTTCTTTTTTAAAATTATAGATGGAGGTTATTACATGACTAGTTCGCGCACTAATCACGGCACATTCCTCATAAATGGAGTTGTAGCAAAAATTGAGCAAAATCCTCATGGCAATGAGCTGTACGTTGTACCCGAATCTGGTACTCCGATTGAAGCATTTACAAAAGCCATGAAAAAATTTGGCATGAGGATGACGCACAACGGGAAAATCTGCGAAGTCCATGTTTTAAATGGACGTGCCACACTTTTTAAGGAAAGCGACTCTAATTTATTCCAGACGCTTTCTCAGGCGAATTACCTCCAGTAACCTAGGCCGTCTGCTCGATAAGAGTAGGCGGTTTTTTATATAGGATTAAAATAATTAGATAATAGGCAATGATCGGCCACCAGCCCAGTTGAATTTCTTCTCGGGCCGCCAGTGGCAGACCGGCCAGAAAGTCGCTCACTTCCACCAGATTATTGACCAGTAACTGCACGGCGTAAAATAAAAATGACCCGAGTGTCGGTACTATGGCCGTCACCGCTACCGCCGCTACCGCCAGACCCATTATGATTGGCAATAAAGGCAATACCAGTACGTTGGTCAATGGCGCCACGAAAGATAAGATACCAAAATATTTCAAAATCAGCGGCAAGGTCAATATTTGCGCCGCCAACGTGGCCGTTACAATTTGCCATAGAGAAGATTTTTGCCAACGTGACACCAAGCGCTGCAAAGATCTTGCCCACAGCACCAGGCCCAATACCGCCAAAAAAGACAGTTGCCAACCAATGTCATATAGCAAAGAAAATGGATTGTGCAAAAC
>JANLIN010000110.1 GCA_024654345.1 Candidatus Komeilibacteria bacterium | reverse complement strand
GCCGGGCCAGCTTACATCCAGCAATTTATCGGCGCTCTTTTAATGGCCTACGTCTTGGCGCATATTCTCTGGGCCTATAGCCTCGCCACACCGGAAATAAGTGGCTGGTGGGCAGGAGTCCAAGGCGCTTTCTGGATTTGGCTGGGGTTTATATTGCCGGTAAAGTACGGCGACAAGCTTTGGGGCGACAAAAAACTGAAATTTGTTTCTATTGATCTTGGCTATTACCTGATCCTTCTGATCATCATGGGGATTATCATTTCTGTCTGGTAAAAAATATTTAACCGAGGGAATAAAAAAACGAGGATTCTACTATGAACCCTCGTTTATTTTCTTAAGCCAAAGCTTGGCTCAGAATTTGAATTAAATCTTCAGGATCTTCCAAACCGACTGAAAGTCGGACTAGATTGTCCGTGATTCCCATTTCTATACGATCTTTCTCGGGAATTTCCGAATGCGTCGTACTGGCCGGGTGGCAAATCAGACTTTCTACGCCCCCCAAAGAAACGGCTAAACTGATGACGTGACTGCACCGAACTTTGTTAAGAAAATCAAAGGTACACCCCTTACTCATCTGTAAATAGAAACTGATGATGGAAGAGGTACCATGACACTGTTTCGAAAATATTTCGGCTTGTGTGCCGGTGAAATATAGAGGAAACAGAACTCTGTCAATCATCCTGTGGTCGCGCAAAAATTCGGCCACTACCATGGCGTTCTCCGCTTGCTTCTTCATTCGTAAACGATATGTTCCCAAATGCTTCTGCACCTCCTGTGCTTCGTTTGGCTGCAGTATATTCCCTAAGGTGGTGCGATAACCTCGAATTTTATCGATCAAATGTTTGCTGGTGCTCTTACCCAACACGCAACCGCTCAGAACATCTGAATGGCCGCCAATGAATTTGGTGCCCGAATACACTATCAGATCAAGCCATCGACTCATCGTGAAACCAGACTGGAAGATTCCCATAAACGTGTTATCCAACACGCAAACACATTCCGGATTGTTCTCATTCGCCGCTTCTACCAAAGCAATAATGTCGTGCATATGCAAGGTAGGGTTAGCGGGTGTTTCAATGAATAACAGGCCAATGGGTGAGTAATAATTTCTTATCTCGGCCGGCCCCCTACGCACTGACAGGGGAAGTGTTTTTACCCCGAGACTTTTGTGAAGGACGGTATGGATGAATTCATAGGTACCACCATACAGTGGGCTGGTGTAGGCAATGGTTTGATCAAAGCGACCGACAGCCAGCAACAAAGTAGATATAGCGGCCATACCACTATTAAAAACTATCGCCTGATCAGCCTGCGGCTCCATGCAAACCAAACGGTCTTCCAGAATCTGCGCATTGGGGTGATTTACCCGTGAATAAATTAATTCACCGGAATTGTCTCCTTGTAGCGCTTTCGCAAACGCCTCTTCACCGGCTTCGGCCGAAGAAAATTCGTACGTCGTAGTCTGAAAAGAGGGTGTCATCACCGCCCCTTCCGACCTTCCCGGAACATATCCGGTATGATTAATAAGTGTTTCACTGCTTAACATTATATTCTCCTTCTCTTGAGTTTTTAAGTTACAAAAAAGTTCTAGCTATATCCAAACTAGAACTATTTCTACAAAAAGTCAATTCTTTCTAAATGCCCTTCCCGACCGCCTCAGAAACATGTTTATAGCCATCCGACGTCAGTAGTTTAACTAAGTCCCTGTTGATCTCCCCTATTACCTGTGGTCCCTGATAAATAAGGCCCGTTACCAGCTGTACCAAATTGGCGCCAAGTTTAATTTTTTTATAAGCATCAGCGGCCGTGAATATACCACCCAGTCCAATCAGGATGTATTTTCCGCCCGTCTTTTGGTACACATGGGCCAACTGCCTATTAGCCAACTCCTCCACAACTTTTCCGCTCAATCCTCCCTTTTCCGGAACTTTCAGACCCGCTATCTTTTGATTGCCCCTGTCTTTGGTGAGGTTGGAACAAATAATTCCTTCAACTTTGTGATTCGCGATGACGTTTAACAAATTATCAAGCGCCGAGCCTTGAACATCCGGTGATAGTTTAATAAAGGTCGGCTTATCATGCAACGTATCTAATGCTTGCAAAAGAATTTCCAACCGCTCCGGTGAAGTAAAGGGTTGACCACCGTAGGTATTGGGACAGCTGATATTTATAACTCTCATGTCTCCTATGCCTTGAAGGAATCTTAAACTATAAACGTAATCCTCCACCGACGCTACTGTTTCGGCGGTCGCCAGACAATTGGTGGCGGCGATGCTCAGTGCCAAAGGGATGTTGGTTTTCTTGTGACGCAAACGATCGGCAATCATAGCGGCCCCATCACACTTGAGGCCATAATTCACCACCAATGATTTGGCCTCGGGCAAGCGCCAGAGACGAGGCTTGTCATTGCCGGCACAGGGGCGGCCGGTGATGGAGCCGACTTCCATGAAGCCAAACCCGACCGCCGGTATTATATCCAATAGTTGAGCGTTCTTATCAAAACCGGCCGCCAGCCCCACTGGATTGGGAAACTGAAGACCATAAAAATTTTGCTCAAGCCGTGGATCCGAGTATGCCCAGCGACTTCGTAGCACACGACGGCAAGGACCGCACCCACCCAATATTCTGCCCAAAAAAGTAACCCGATCATGGATAAATTCGGGATCAAACTTAAAAAAAATCGGCTTGATTATTTTTTGATAAATATAACTCATCGCTCCTATTCTCTCTCATTCGAGGTATTTAGTCAAAAATAATAGGGTCAATCGCTTGATTGACCCTAATTTTTTTATATTGTGAAGGCGAAACCGATGGTCATCGCCAAGTATATAACAAGCAGCGCTATTCCCTCCGCGAGATTCCATTTATTGTCTCGCAACACCAGAAAAGTGCTGATAACGGCTATCGCCAACACATGCAGTGGTAAACCGACAAAGTCCAAAGTTACCGTATTGCCGGTGAAAAGGCCGAAAATAACAGCCGCCGGCGCCACTACCATTCCTACCTGTGATGCACTACCGACACATACCGCCATACTAAGTTCGCCTTTGTTTTTATAAGCAGCAGTGACGGCAACACTGTGTTCAGCTAAATTTCCGAACATGGGTAATAGTATAAAACCGATAAAAGCATCGGAGAGAGACCACTGATGAGCAATCGGTTCCACCGTTTCAATTAGATATTCACTCATGAAGAAGGCTCCAATAGCCATGAGGACTAGTATCGTCACCGCCTTTGACTTACTCCAAGTCGGTCCCACTTCAGCCAGTCCTTCATCAATCGGCTTAACTCTTTTATCTTTACGGGAGAGTAAGTAGTATATAAAATAAGTACTTACCAATATTCCCGCGAAAATGTAGCTCATATCAACGTGAGCAACTTTTGAAATACCATCGTTAAACATGGTGGGCATGAATAGTATTATAGCCACCACCATCAGTTGATTGATATATAAGGTAACCGACCCCGCGTGTAACTTTACTTCCCCATTTTTCCAGGCACCAAATAATATCGACGTGCCCATCACAAGCAATAAATTTCCGACTATGGAGCCGACTATTCCCGCCTGCACCAAGTTGATCATGTTTTTGCTGACGGCGACGTATATTATTATCAACTCCGCCAAATTACTCAACGTTACATTGATAATCCCGGCGGTTTTATCTCCCATATAATGAGATAAAGCCTCAGTAGCATCACCCAAAAACTTACTGATGAGAATTAAAGCCGCCGCCGTGGCAAGAAAGGTTAGAGTTGTTGATACAAAGAATTCGTGACTGATGACAGCTAGCGATACTGCCACCAACAAAGCTATGACAGCCCAGGATCTGTACTTCATTTATATACCTCTTGGTTTTTAATTTACAAAGATTATTAATGGGCCAACTTAGCACGTATTAGAACTTATGTCAACGTGAGACGAGCGAAGGAGGAAAGCGCCATAGAATAAAGGGGGGACGGATAAAACGAGAAGATGTCGAAGCTAAAAAGACCCCCTCTCCCCGCCAAAGGCGGAGAGAGGGGCTAGGGGTGAGGATTTGATCTTAGGACCACCTCCCCTCGCTTCTCCGCTTCATTTAATACAAAAACTCCCTGTTGACATACACAAGGAGTCTCTGAGTTATAGGCGTCTATTTCTTTTTTCGCCCTGCCTTTATTTTGCTGGCCGCGAATACGCCGGCCAAAATTCCGATAGCACCACCAACGCCGGCCATTATCTTCTTCTTTGTACCTTCGTCCAAATTATCGTATTTACCTTTCAGATCCTTAGCGCGATCCGACAGTTCAGCCGCCAGTCTTTTCACGTCAGCCACGGTTTGGTCCACCTTAGCACCCGCTTCCGCGGCACCGGTGGTAGTTTTTCTTTTGCTAGCCATATTATGTTTACGTTAATTTTTAAATGGTGTTTAGCTTCTGCTTCTGGAGTTAATATATTATAAGCTAATTATAGACATATTAAAACGGTGATTTGACTTTAATTCAAAATAGCGGTAATTTACCTTAATTCCATTCTTTAACAAATAAAAAGGCAAGACAATGAAAGGTATCTCTGAGAAAGTTCAGGCGGCCGGTGAAAAGCTGAGGAAAGTTCTGCAAGAACGTGATCCATCAACGGCCATCGCTATTTTGATAGCTCAATTGGATCCGGACGCTCTCGGATCGGCGCTAGCTATGCAATATCTCTGTGCTGAATACGGTCAACATGCGCTGATCTATTATGGCGGCGCTATTGGCAATGACCACAATGTCCATATTTTTAAAGTTTATAATCTTCATCCCGATGTACGTCCGGTATCTCAAATGTCCGCGAACATACGGGATATAATATTAGTCGATTCAGGCAGGCTAAAAGATGGACGATTACCAACGATCGCTAACATGAATCCACTGGCGGTGATAGATCACCACCGTGGCAGTGATATTGATCCCAGAGAGACGGTAGTCTTAATAGAAGACGTCGGCGCCTGCGCTACTCTTATCACTGAAATGATAAAGCATCTCTTGGGGAAAGAAGTAAAAGAGATAGGGGGCTATGTTTGGGGAACTTTGGCGATTGGTATCTACACTGATACCAAAGAACTGACCAGCGCCTCGGACAGAGACCGTAAAGCCTTTGACTATCTTATTGGTCGGATCGGCATGCCGGAATTCATTCGACTGTTGAGCTACAAGCGTAGTCTACAGTTCTTGGAAAACTTTAGCCGCGCCCTCAACCATCGTAAAACCGTAAACACTTTTATGTTTGCTCCTTTGGGTAAATTAGGTGGCGAAGAACGCGGTGAAGACCTGCCTTTGGTCGCCGACTTTCTGGTACGCACCGAGGGGATAACATTGGTACTTGTGTGGGCTCTGGTGGCCGACAATGTCGTCAGGATCAGCGCTCGCTCCGCTCCGGAAGCGCCTTTTGACCTGAACGAGTTGCTCCGCGAAAAATTCGGTCAAAACGCGGGCGCCAAAATAGCCCCGGACGGACACGGCGAAGGTGGAGCACGGATAACCTTACAGCTTGATGAGTGGTTGCAGAACAAAGCCAACGAGGCTTATCTACTACAAATGGTAGAGAATAAAATTGAGCAACTATTCATCTAATCTATATTTAAGCCTATTTTCATTTAATGAAGGTAGGCTCTTTTTTTATCTTGGGTCTTGACAGCTGGCGACCCCCATGGTAAGAAGGTATGACCACCTTAGAATTAATTTAACCGAAAATATGAGTTTTAAACATAAAATAATTGGCCTTTTGCTCCTGACAGTGGGCGTGGCTTTCTTCGCCGCCTCAGCCGTGCGCACGGCCGACATACCAACGGCGCCCAGCACCGCCATCAATATAAACAACGACAGCGCCGATCAGGTAGAGTTTGATATTACCGACGGCTATATTGTTTATACCGAACTGAGCGACGGTAAATACTCTCTCTATCTATATAATATGGAAAGCGGTGATAAAGAAAAGATCGCCGAGCAGTATGATATCTTTCAGCCGTCAATAGACGATCGTGAAATCGTGTGGGTTGACGCTTATCACAGCAAGAGATTGCGACTATATAATATAAACTCCGGTGAAAGCTATCTCCTTGCCGGTCACAATCCTTGGAATGTCGATCTCAATCCTCATCTTGAAGATGGACTCGTCAGCTTCACGCGCTGGGATTTTTACACCAATGGGTCCGCCATTATGGCTTACGATATAGTCAACCAGAAGTTCAATGGACTGAATAATATGTTAACCAAGAAACAGACAAATCAATGGCATGTCGGTCAAACTATCGTTTGGCAGGAGAATGTCAACGATCATGAGAAAATTTTCATCTATAACGTCGCTGATGACACCAGAAAAGAAGATATTTGGACGGTTGGACAAGATCGCTACTTCCCCAAAATACACAACAACCACCTTATCTGGGATAGTCTAAACGCCGTTTACGTAAAAAATATTGAGACCGAAGTTGTCAAAGAAATACGAGGCTCCAACTATGCCAACTACAACTCCGACATCAACGGTGACAATGTCATCTATCAAAGTCAACGCAACGGCAATACAGATATATATCTCTACAACCTAAGTGGTGATGAAGAAATAAATGTATCACTCGATGCCGCCACCGACAAAAATGCTCGCTTCAGTAAAGAATATATCGCTTGGCAGAGAGAAGGAGCCGGCGGACGCAATGACATCGTTTATGTAAAAACAGCCCCTCTTTTGGAGAAACTCTATACAAGCATATCTTTTGCCCTGCAGACTGATAAAAACCTCCGTTTGACTTGGCCGAAGTTGCAGTCTGACAAGTACGATTACTTTATCCTTTATCGATCCACTCTGCCCGGCGAAAGAGGCGATGTTGCAGCCGACGGGCTCACGACCAATGAGTACCTGGACAAGACTTTGCTGGATGGTATCACCTACTACTACACATTGACTCTGGTTAAGGGTGGTGAAGAAATTGATGCCGGTCATCAATTTAGCTTCCGCATGCCCTCACACTGGTTGGTAAAAACTGCAAATAGCTCAACAGTGTATGTTTTGGATCGAGATAATTCTTATAGCCTCATCAACGCTGATATATTCAGAGCACATGGATTTGAGTGGAAAGATATCAGCCTTGTCTCTCGCTCATATCTTGATAGCTTCCGCTATGGCGGCCCCTTATCCTATCCGTCGGGCACGCTGTTAAAGGGTGATACGCCAACAGTGTATGTGGTAGATGGCGCTGAGATACACCCTTTTATAAACGCTGGCCTTTTCATTCAAGCCGGCTATGCCTGGTCTGATATTCGGCATGCGCCGGCAACGGTACTGCAGATTCATACATCGAGCCATACCTACACTTTGGAAAATTTTGTTCATCCCGATGGCACCCTCTTCAAATATGCCAATAGTCCGGACATCTACTTACTTCAGGATGGCAAAAAAAGGCTGATTGGGGACGATGAGACCTTTCGCCGCTACGGTTTCGACCGTGATAAAATCTTAGTGATCCCCACCTACTGGACGTACGATAGTGGTCCAAATTTATAAAGAAAGTTTTGCAGTCCTCACCCGTCTCACTCTGTGTGGGGCGGGTTTTTTGATAAAACAGTATCAACGTTCTTTTTGGAGGATTTAGCCCTTGCCTGTAGAGCCGGTTTCAATTATAATAAAAACGTTAAACTTAATAAAAAAAGCACATGTTTAAGCTAAGTAGAAAGAAAAAAAAAGAAGTCACTGATCAAGACCAGCCCAATTTTTTGGAACCGGACAATCAGGAGTGGATCAGTGATGAGGATTATGAAGGTCAGCTGTCTGTGGACGTCTATGAAAATGAGGATAATATTGTCATTAAATCGACCATTGCCGGGGTCCGTAATGAGGATATCGACATATCGGTTAGCAACGAAATGGTGACCATAAAGGGGCGTCGTCAACAACAGGAGGATGTGCCGGCCGAAAACTATTTTACACAAGAGTGTTACTGGGGAGGATTTTCCAGGTCAGTAATTTTGCCCGTGGAAATACAGGCTGATAAGGTCAACGCTTCACTGAAAAACGGTGTTTTGAAGATTGAACTGCCCAAGGCCGCCAAGTCCAAAGAGGTATCTATCAAGGTTAAAACAGAAGATTAATGACCTGGCGTTTAATAAAATTTTTAGACGGTGCCGCTATATTGGAAAATGAAAAAGGTGAGCAACATAGCTGGCCTCGGCAGTACTTCCCGGAAAATATCGCCATCGGCGATGTAATAAGAGTGGAATTTCTACAGGCTAATCAGATTGCCGAAGATAAAAATAAGACAGATATTATAAATACAATTCTCAGTCAATAATGAGCAAACCGAAACTGAAATCAAATCATATGATGAAGTGGTTGCTGATTGTCACAACCACTTTTTTGCTACTGCTGACGCTTGGTCTGGCGGCCGCCTTTGCCATGCAAGAAATATATCAGGATGAATTTTTACCAAACATGTCCGTGGCCGGCGTCCAGCTTGATGGGTTAGACACAGCCACCGCCAAGGCTCAGCTACAAACCGCCGTCGATGACTTCAAAGCAAAGGGGTTGGATTATCAATACCAGGACAAAATTATCAATATTCCCATTACCGTCTATAGTACCACTCTCGAAACGTCTTACAATCTCGTCAATTTTGACGTTGACGCCACCATTGATCGGCTGTGGGACGTAGGCCACCGGCAAGGCTATACAAAGAATTTTTACCAACAACTGAAGCATTTGCTAACCGGCGAATCATACTACCTGGATGGAGCGGTAAATTCGGCACAGCTAGAATCGGCTCTCCGTGTCAATTTTAGTGGCTTTGAAACCGTCGGATATAACGCGCGACCGGTTATGAATGAGAGTGAAATAACGGTAGAACCTCATACTCTGGGAATGGTATTTAATTATGAAAAAATAATGCAGCAAACGGCTGTTCAATCCGCGCATTTGGCGCGCGCGCCGATAGAGATTGAAAGGGAGATAGATTATCCGGAGGTAAAAGCCGAGGACATCTCAGAGGAGATCATCACCATGACAAATGAATTTTGGCAGACGGATAAGAAGCTGAAACTTTTTTATGAGAAAAGTGAATGGTCAGTAGAGCCGGAGACGTACAAAGAGTGGCTGATGTACGCGCGGACCGATGAGGTCGTTACTCTGTCTTTTTCTCCGACCCGACTGAGAGAATATTTATCCTCTGAAGTAGCTCCCAACATTGATCAAGCCCCCCTGGATGCAAAATTTGCCATCAATAACGGGAAGGTAACCGAATTTCAGAGCAGTCGTGACGGTCTCCAGTTGGATCTGGAACAATCAGTATCCGCCGCCAACAGCTCCTTCTTCGATAAACCCGATGAAGATATCGAGCTGGTCGTTTCTGTCCAGAAAGCAAAGATCACAATCGCTGACGTTAATAATCTCGGCATCAAGGAAATCATCGGCGTCGGTACCTCGGATTTCACGGGCAGCCCCCCCAATCGCGTTCACAATATCAAAGTGGGGGCGGCGGCCGTCAACGGCACCCTGATCGCACCGGGAGATACATTCTCGTTAATAGACACGCTCGGTAGCATTGACGCCGCTAACGGCTATTTGCCAGAGCTTGTTATAAAAGGCAATCGTACCGTTCCTGAATACGGGGGTGGTCTTTGTCAGATCGGTACTACGACTTTTCGCGCCGCCATCGATAGCGGCCTACCTATCGTCGAAAGAAAAAATCACTCCTACCGAGTGGCCTATTATGAGCCGGCCGGATTTGACGCCACCATCTATGATCCAAAGCCGGATTTTCGTTTTCGTAATGACACCGGTCATAATATTGTGATACAGGCACGCGCCGAGGGCACAAAATTGATTTTTGAAGTTTGGGGAACAAAAGACGGCCGCCAGGTTGAATATACTGCCCCCACTATCTATAACATAACATCTCCGGGTCCCGCGAAAATAATTTATACTACTGATCTGGCGCCCGGCGTCAAAAAGTGTGTTGAAAGCGCTCACGCCGGCGCCGACGCTTTCTTTGATTACAAAGTCACCTATGCCGATGGGCAAATCATGAAAGAAAGGTTTACCAGTCACTATGTTCCCTGGCCGGCTGTTTGTATGGTCGGTATATCGCCGGAACCGGAGCCTCCAGCAGATCCACCCGCCGCCGAGGATAGTGAAATAACCGAGCCGGAAATAAATTAAATTATTCGTAAAAACCATGGCCAGAGTCGTGGTTTTTACATTTTATATATGTTTGCCTATTGTATAAAGACCGCCCCGCTTCACTTCGGAAGCGGGGCAGGCAAGAAAATCAAAAACCCTTGTAACTGCAGACAAGAAAATCAGAAGTGGTAATTTTTCAGTCGGAACCGAAATAGAACCAATTTTGATCCCCATGCTTGTCGTGCCTGCAGTTACAAGGGTTTTTTTGTTTTTTGCGTGACTGAGCACATTATCACAGATCCAGGATGATGTCAAGGCCTACCTGTGAACAAGTCATATACCCTCTCCGACGCTCAGCTTGACTTAACCAAGTAAATAAGCTACAATATCAAAAGATTTTTGGAAATTTATTTAACTTTAATTTAAAAGAATGACTGTTCCGCCAAAACGAAGAACAAGTAGCAGTCGCGGCCGCCGCCGATCACATCATAAAGTCGCTACCGCCGCTCTACACAAGTGTCCGAACTGCGGTCAAGCCAAGATGCCTCATCGCGTTTGTCAGCACTGCGGGTTCTATAAAAATCAAGAAGTAATTAAGAAAAAACCTTCATCAACTAAAAAGAAGTAGTAGACTTCTTTTTTGTTTTAAAATTATGTCCAATAGACATCTTGCTCGTACCTTAGCCTTACAAACACTCTTTCAGTGGGATTTTAACGACCAAACGGAGGAGTTGGAAGAAATACTGCAGTACAATTTCAAAGAATTCGCTGTTGATTTCAATGATGACGGCTTTAGTCATGAGCTGGTATTTGGCGTAAGAGATAATATCGACGAGATTGACAGATTGATAGTTAAATATGCTCCCGAATGGCCACTGGATCAAATAACACCCGCTGATCGTAACTGCTTGCGACTGGGAATTTACGAGCTAAAATATGATCAAAATATTCCCCCGAAAGTAGCCATCAATGAAGCGATTGAATTGGCCAAGACTTATGGCGGAGACTCTTCCGGCAAATTCATTAATGGTGTCCTGGGCTCCATTTACAAAGAAATGGAAGTACAGGGAGAAAAACAGAATATGGAGGAGAAGATCGAACGCGAAACATCCGCCGGCGGTGTGGCTTATTTTCAAGATGATGAAGGAGTTAAAGTGGCTCTTATTCTCAATGCCTATGACAAATGGGCTCTTCCCAAGGGTCATATTGAGGAAAATGAGGATCTGGCAATGGCCGCCGGTCGCGAGGTGCAAGAAGAGACCGGACTAAAAAATTTGGAGGTCCAGGATTTTATCGGTGAGATTGATTTTAAGATAAAAAAACCGAAGACTACGACCGTCATCAAAACCGTCCACTTCTTTCTCATCAAAAGCTATGATGACAAATTGAAGAAGCCAAACTCTCCTGAGCTCAAAGATGTGCAATGGTTTTCTCCCACTGAAGCTGTGGCCAGAATGGATTATGAAAATACCCGTGCGATTTTGCAACAAGCATTCAATAAATTAAATATTAAGTTTTAACAATAAGAGTAGGTTGTAGTCTATTTGAATTTACATGAATTTAAGTAGACTGTTACCTACCGCGAAAGAAAAATACATGCGTGATTTTAAGAAACTGGCTGACAGCTGGGGCGTTTCTTTCAATAACTACGACCTCCTGCGACAGGCACACGTTCATCGCTCTTATTTGAACGAGCATAAAGACTTTGAACTGGATCATAACGAGCGTCTTGAATTTCTCGGTGACGCCGTATTGGAACTCTCCGTGACCGAGTATCTTTATATGAAATATCCCAATCCGGAGGGAGAGCTGACAAACTGGCGCGCTAGTTTGGTAAATGGCCAAATGTTGGCAACTATTGCCAGTGACCTGGACATAGAAAAAAATCTATATTTAAGCAAAGGGGAATCTCAAGATAACAGTAGTAAAGCGAGAAATTACATCTTAGCCAATGCCGTGGAGGCCTGCATAGGTGCTATCTATTTGGATCAAGGCTGGCCAACGGCTGATATCTTTATCAAAAAATTCATCCTGATCAAACTGGAAGATATACTGGCGGCTAAATCGTACATAGACCCCAAGAGCAATTTCCAAGAAAAGGCGCAAGAACTTTATGGTGTCACTCCGTCTTACAAAGTTATAGAAGAATCTGGTCCCGATCATGATAAATTTTTCAAAATCGGCCTTTATATAGGTCGACGCAAAATAGCCGAAGGCACCGGCACCTCCAAACAAGAAGCCCAGATCAGTGCCGCACGGCAAGGTTTGTTGGCAATGAATTGGAAAAGCTAGTTCAGTATAACCACCCGAGGTTTATAACCATCGGGTGTTGTGTTAAAATAAGAGAAGTTTCAAGGCTTACAATTATTTATGTATCTCCAAAAATTTGAAATTCAAGGATTTAAATCTTTTGCCAACAAGACTACTTTAGAATTCAATCGTGAGTTGACAGCCATTGTCGGTCCAAATGGCTCGGGTAAATCCAACATCTCTGACGCTGTACGCTGGGTACTGGGAGAACAAAGTCTGAAAGTTTTACGCGGAAAGAAATCACAAGACGTTATATTCGCCGGCAGTGACCAAAAATCCCGCCTCGGCTTTGCCGAGGTGAATTTGCATCTCAACAATGAAGATGGACGCGCCCCGATTGACTATAGCGAGGTTGTCATTACTCGTCGTATTTACCGTGATGGAGAGAATGAATACTTGATCAATAAAAACAAAGTTCGTCTCCAGGACGTTCAGATGCTGATGGCTAAATCCAATTTTGGACAGAAGTCTTATTCTATCGTTGGACAAGGTATGGTTGATACTATCCTTACTTCCTCGCCTTTGGAAAGAAAAGAGTTTTTTGACGAAGCCACCGGCGTCAGACAGTATCAGATCAAGCGTGAGCAGTCTTTGAACAAAATGGAAAAAGCGCATGAAAATCTCCAACAATCACGACAGTTGGTACAAGAGATAGAGCCACGATTACGCTCACTTACCCGCCAGATGAAAAGATTGGAAGAAAAAGAAGAGATCGGTCGTGAGCTTCATCAGCTTCAGACACAGTACTACAGTCATCTCTCTTTATCTCTAAAAAAGGATTTGACGACGCGACAAAGAGATTTTGAAATCAATGAACAGCTACGCCGTGATTTAGAAGATAAAATGTCCCTTCTGCAAGTAGAGCTTGATAAAATAGAGAGTGAGGATACGCGCAACGCCGCCTTTCAGGCCGTAGAAACTAAATATTCGGAGCTGGTAAACCAAAAAAACAAGTCCTTACAGGAAATATCTCTCCTCCAAGGAAAAATGGATCTAGAGCTGGCCGCCGCCGGCCAAAATGATTTGCTGTGGTTGCGAAAAAAATCACAAACACTGGGAGAAAATCTGACCGATATTGAGCGTCAATTGAACACCGGGCGGCAGGAAGCGAAGCAATGGCAGTCGCAATGGGAAATAAAATCTCAAGAACAACGTGCCCTGGTCGAAGACTTCAGTAAACTGCGTGACCAGTTGGCCTCTCTGCGCCAAGAAAGAGGAGCGCTGTCTCCCGACAAAATAAGGAACCGCCTGGCTCATTTGCGCGACACCTACGAAAGTTTTATTAGTCAATTGGCCGTCGCTGATACTCCCGAAAAAGTAGTGTTGCTCAAAGAAAAGGCCAAAGATATACAAACTATCATTAATAGTCTCAGCACCGAATTGGAATCAGGAAGCTTACCTGACGCCGATCATATCCTAGATTTGGAAAATAAGCTGCAGTCTTTCCTCACCTCCAAGGATAATTTGGTGGATGAGGTGAATAATTTGAAATTGAAACATGAAATTTCTCGGCAAGAGGTACAGCAGTTAACTCAACAATTGGCGCAAGTACAGACAGAAAAGTCGGAAATAGACAGAGATATAGCACTGCAGGAAAGCGGCGATCTCAGCGAGCAGAAAAAGGTATTGTTGGAAAAAAAGAAGTCCTTAGAGCAGGAGCTTAGCGGTATCGAGGGTAGTCTCGAATTAGTAAAATCAGAAATAGAAAACTTCAACAACCAGTCACAGGCCAAGCAAGACAATCTTATACGCTTACAAAAACAGGTTCGTGAGCTACAAAATGAATTGAATCAAAAGACAACCATCGTCAATGACATTAATATACAAGTCGCCAAGCTGGAAACTAAATTTGAGGATTTGGAAAACGAAATCGCTGAAGAAATAGGCTCAGACTTCACTAGCCAGTCAACGACCGAACCGGTGGCTGACTTGACGGCCCTACGCGACCGTATTAACTCTCTCAAGAACAAAGCCGCTTTGATAGGCGGTATTGACAATGCGGTGCCACAGGAGTTCGAAGAAGTTAAAGAAAGATTCGAATTTTTGGACTCCCAGATATCAGATTTGCAGCAATCCATTGATCATCTCCGAGAAGTGGTCAAAGAGCTTGACCAGCAAATTGATGAACAATTTCGCAAAAATTTCAGCGTTATCAACGAAGAATTTCAGAAGTATTTCAAAGTATTGTTCAATGGCGGCAAGGCCAGTCTTATCATGCGCACTGCCAATACCCCTACGGAAGAGGAAAATGAGACAGAAGAAAAAGAAAATGATGAGACTGATTCGGAGTGGATTAAGAATTTACGAAAAAGTATCACCGTTAACGAAATAGAGATCAAAGCCTGCCCACCGGGTAAAAAAATAGACTCTATCAATACCCTATCCGGCGGTGAAAAGGCGATGACGGCCATCGCCCTGATTTGCGCCATCATCTACGCCAACCCATCCCCCTTTGTTTTCTTGGATGAAGTAGACGCCGCGCTAGATGAAGCTAACGCCGCCCGCTACGTGGCGATCATCAACGAGCTCTCCAGTCGCACCCAGTTCATTGCCGTTACTCACAATCGTGTCACCATGCACCACGCCGCCATTCTCTACGGCGTCACCATGGGCAGTGACGGCGTCTCCAAATTACTGTCAGTTAATTTGAGAGAGGCAGAGGAAAAATACGGGAAATAGCGACTTCCGTTAATAACATCCAACAGCATCCCACCCCAGGGGTCGACGACC
>JANLIN010000131.1 GCA_024654345.1 Candidatus Komeilibacteria bacterium | reverse complement strand
TAAAAATCGGGTCCTTGGTATTGAAATAGACGAGACTCTCCAGAAAACGAGCAAAATCGTCAGAATTTCTAAATATCTGTTGCTTATCTACTCCTCTATTATATACATGATAATGCTGATTATTTTCTTTTTTAATTACTTTTCTCATAAAACAAAAAGGTCACGCCAATTAAGTGCGGACCTTCTAGGTACTTATTTTTTACACCTCACTCAAATAGATGTCAAGTCAATTTTTAAGGGACTAATTTTGGATTGACTTTTGGCGCTTAAATAGCTATAATTTGCAGCGTAATCGGGGATCGTCTAATGGTAGGACAGCGGGTTTTGGTCCCGCCAATTCAGGTTCGAATCCTGGTCCCCGAACCATTTTTTGACGAGATATGCTCAATATATTTAATTTGCTAAACTAATAAATAACCGTCATGTACAAGAAGAAAAAAGTAGCCAAAAAGAAACATCGTAAATCGCAAGGTAAAAAGATAGCATCTTTGCGCGCTTAATTAGTAACAAAAATTCATGAAGAAATATATTCTCTTCGCGGCCGTACTGATAATACTGGCCGGGTGCGGCGTTAATACGACAGATAAAACTGAAGTCAGCAATACCGCTAATAAAAAGAATTCAAATATCCCAATTATGCAAACTCCTCCTACCAATACAAACCAACTAGTCCGCCCAGAAGACCAGCCGGTACTACATGATAAATATAGCGGCGCAATCATAAAAACCAATCGCGGTGATATTGAGGTAGAATTTTATAACGAAAAATCCCCGCTCACTGTTAATAATTTTCTCTATCTATCACAGGCCGGTTTCTATGATAACACCAAGTTTCACCGGGTGATCAAGGATTTCATGATCCAAGGTGGCGACCCGAACTCCAAGGGAGACAATCCGGCCATCTATGGTCGTGGCGGTCCCGGCTATAGTTTTTTTGATGAACTCAATGACGAAAAATTGGTGGAGGGTTCATTGGCAATGGCTAATGCCGGCCCCGGTACAAACGGGAGTCAGTTTTTCATTGTCACAGCCGAAAGTACACCTTGGTTGGACGGATTACACACCAATTTTGGTAAGGTAATAAAAGGCATGGAGGTGGTGACGGCAATTGAACAGTCCAAAACTGGCGCGGGTGATTTACCGGCTGACCCTATTATTATCACTGACATTGAATTGGTAGAATGAGACCAGCACGCCTACAGTTTAACCCCGCTGGTGTCAAGGTTTTCTTGGTGATAGGGTTAATAATTTTGGTTTACCTGGCCTGGCAAAGCGGTCAAGTATCGACACCGGTTGACGGTCAACGCAATGACAACGTCGCGGTGAACAATATCGATAGCTACGCTGTGGACCTAGAGTACGATGGCGCGGCTTACCGTCTGTGGCGATTTGAGGATGACATATATATTTATTATCAGGACTCACTCTTCCGACAGGCGATCACAGGGACAAGGGTGGAGCAATACGATGCTACAAACTCTGTCTGGAAAACCGTCAGTGCTCTTCGCCCCAATACTTTGTTAGCCTTTGAGCCACTGACACTGGCGTCGTACACCGTAACTGAAGGCGAACTAGTGGAGGCGGATCAGAAGGGGCTTTATAAGCTTTCGTTACAAGATGACAGTTATTTTGTCAGCCTACGGGCCGACAATTTACCGGAGTATGTCAGACGAGTCGGGGAGAGTGATCTCATGCTCGTGTTCAACTACGAGAGAATAAATGATGTGCGACTTGATGATATTCTAGAGTATGGAGTTGAAGACTAAAAATTACTACAAATACCGTTTATTGGAATCAGTCCCCGGCATATTGGTCTGGGCGACTTTAATATTGGCAGTGTTAGTTTCCGTCTGGCAGCCTCTCTGGGCCATCTATTTCATCATAATCTTTGACCTATACTGGTTTATTCGGGTCAGCTACATGCTCATTTATCTATTCATCTCCTGGCGCCGATACCACCAGGAGTCACGTCAGAACTGGCTGTCCAAGCTATCTGAGATTAAGGACAAAGACTGGCGGGAATACCATCACCTCGTCTTTTTACCCACTTACAAAGAGCCTTTTGAAGTCGTGGAGCAGACTTTCAAAAGTTTGACACAAAGTTTGTATCCGCTGGATAAAATGGTTATTATTTTAGCCGGTGAGGAGGCTGATAGGGTGAACTTTGAGCAAGTTGCGGCGCGAATTCAGAAAGAATTCGGCTACACCTTCAGTAAACTTATTACTACCCTTCACCCCGCCAACGTGCCGGGTGAAATGCCGGGTAAGGGTTCAAATATTCATTACGCCGGCCACCGCGCCAAGGAATACGTGGATACCATGGGCTGGACGTATGAAGAAGTGATAGTCTCGGCTTTTGATATTGATACGAAGGTTCACCCCCAATATTTTTCTTACTTGACGTATCAGTATTTGACAGCCGATGACCCGACCCGCTACAGCTATCAACCACTGGCCTTTTATCATAACAATGTCTGGGAATCAAACTTAGTAACGCGAGTGGTCTCAAACGCCACCACTTTTTGGCTACTTACGGATTTGGCGCGCTCCGAACGCCTATTTACCTTTTCCTCCCACAGCATGAGTTTCAAAGCACTGGTCGATGTCGGCTTTTGGCAAAATGATATTGTTACCGAGGACTCACGTATTTTTTTGCAGTGCTTTATATACTACAACGGCAATTATAGGGTGAAACCAATGTATATTCCCGTGTCGATGAACACCGTTTATATGGGCAAATTTTGGCGTAGCCTGCTCAACCAATATAAACAGATGCGACGCTGGGCTTGGGGAGTGGAACATTTCCCGTATATGGCCTGGAATTTTTATAAAAACAAAAAGATGCCGCTCGTCAAAAAGGTGCGGTACCTATGGAATCAAACCGAGGGTGTTTATTCATGGGCAACAGCGCCAATCATTATTTTCCTACTGGGCCGACTACCACTCTATTTTGCGGATAAAACCGAGCAGTCCACTTATATAGCACAACAAGCGCCCTTTATCCTGGAATTTCTAATGACGATATCGATGCTGGGCTTGATTATAACAGCGGTATTTTCCACACTGCTCTTGCCGCCGAGGCCGCTCAAATATCACTGGAGTATTTATTTGGTCATGATCGGACAGTGGATTGTTTTTCCAATCACAATGATTTTCTTTGGGTCAATTCCGGCCATTGAGGCACAGACGCGCCTGATGTTGGGCGGTCGGTTTCGCTTGGGCTTTTGGGTGACAGAGAAAAAAGGCTCAATTGATTAACGAACACAAACAACCTAGACGACCGGTGACTAATATAGAAACGTTATGAGAGATAGAGACTGCCACGCAGGAGAACGGCCTATGACGTGAATGACTAGCCAATATTATTTAACAATCTTGTAATGCAATTGGAGCTCATTAGAGGAAAGTTGCTTGGTTTCAAGTAATTCTAACTTTACTTCAAAATCGTCCCCATTAAAAAGCTTAATCCCATTGCCTAAAATAACAGGTTCTATATCAAGATACACCTCATCTACCAACTCTTCCTTAAGAAATGAGGCATTGAGTATGCCGCCACCAGCGACAATAGCTGTGTCAAAATCTTCTAATAGCTCCAACGCTTTTTTGGGCGAATCAGCTACTTGATGATTGGGGCTTAAAATAGGAAAATCATTATTTGAAACAACAACTAATTTCACATCCTTAAATTCTGAAAATTCGGGTTGGGCTGTTAAAATGTGATAAGTTCGCTTACCAACGATAAGGCAACCAGCGCCACGTACCATTGAGCTATAACTATTCCATTCAGTTGCGGAAATCCAGCTAGTATTATCATCTTTTTTAGCGATCATTCCGTTGGCGCTAATAGCCATATAGAGAACTACTCTCATATTATAATTTAAATAATTAGATTTAGTTTATAAACCGATAACCCTTTGTTAAATGGTTACAATCTCCTATTTCCGCTCTTGATTACACAAATTAGTTTATATTTTTTCAATGTTTTTTGGTAAGTCATCAACGTTTACCTCAATTACTTCGATCGGCTCATTTATTTCCTCGCTTCGACATTGCATACCTTCAAAATTATGAAACTTCCGCCTATCCAATACATAGACCTTGCCAATTTTAGCCCTTGCTGCTTCAAGGAGATTATTTGTCGCTGAAAAAAATAATCGATCGTTATCCATCCCAAATTGACTTGTAGATGCTTCGGTTACAGCTTTGGTGTTTATCAAAGCTCTAAATATGGCTATATCGGCATAAGGTGTAGCAAAGACCGCAGGGTCTCCGTCTTTTTCTATAATTCCAGTTTTTTCACTACGATTATAGGCTTGTCGTGGCTGCAAAACCGCGATGTCATCAGGTGACCCATGGAAGACATACCTACCTTCTTTTTCGAGGGACAAAAGCCTTTCTCTATTTTTTCCTTGACGCTCTATTGTTTTTGGCTTCTCAACATTCATAACAATTGCGCCTGATTAATAAAAATAAGTATTTATCACGCGTAGCTGATTAATTATACACCCTGTTCACCGACGATAAATCGATAGCCGCGCAAAAAAGACTCGGCGCTCATTGTTTTCTTACCCTCGGGTTGTAGTTGCTTTATAACAATAGAATCCTGACCCGTCTGCACCGCCAGTTTATCGTCATACAAGTAAAAGGTGCCGGGGATTAAGTGACTATCATTCGTTAACACTTCAATCTCGTGCAGTGTTATTTTTTTACCTTTGAC
>JANLIN010000067.1 GCA_024654345.1 Candidatus Komeilibacteria bacterium | reverse complement strand
GTTTAATGCCTGCTTCACCAATTCCGGATCTACATATTTGCGATTAACATGGGCCTCTGTCGGCTCAGTCATTTTGGCAATCGTTTTGACGAGATCGCTTTTAGCGACTTTCATCAGATCAAATGTGCCGATGACTTGAACATGACCCACTGTTTTATACTGTCCGGCTTTTTCCGGATTAGGTTGAATGTTTTCAAATTCAACCATGTCACCCCTTTTTAGATCGGCAAACGGGCAAAACACATCGCCACCGGTATTAATTGACTCAAACCCACGGCGGACATTACCGATAAAACAATACCCTCCGTGAACATCTACCACTTTCCCAACGTATTTGCTGGGACTGAGGATTTCGTAAACCGGGACCGATCTTTCTTTGGTTGATATTTCCTCCACCTCAACCACGGTGGCTTCGTCGCTATCGTCGCCGATAGGGATGTTATGGTCAGTCATGCTGACTCCTTTCAGATATTTAACAGATAACAGATAGACAACTAATACAGTTATTTATTTAGCTGTCAACGAACAGATATAGCACCTTACCATATATCCTGATAAATGTCAAGTGTGCAAAAGTACCCGAGGCACTTTAAAGTGCCTCGGGTACTTTCACCGCACGAAAAAAACTATCGCGACGATCAGTAAGGCCGCCACGATAGTAAATATTGTGATATAGACAGGCTTATTCATACCTATTTATTACTATATTATAATAAATGGCGTATTAAAATTCCCTGCCACGCTCTTCTATTCCGATGTATGACCGTCGAATTCTTCTTCGTCCGCCAAAGCTTGATCCTTGGTGGCGTGCACCACGTCATGACGATGATGCGGCGGACAGTAGATGGTGTATAGTTTCAATGCTTCCGATCCCGTGTTGACCACGTTATGTTTGGCACCGGCCGGGACCACGGCGGCATCACCATCAGCTACTTCGTATTCATGGTCATCGATAAGTAGCTTGCCCTGTCCGGCCTCAAACCGAAAAAACTGATCCGTGCCGTGAACTTCATCGCCGATATCTTCACCCGGTTTCAAACTCATCAGCACTACCTGACTGTAGGGCGCGGTATATTCCACTTGACGAAAATTTTCATTGGCAATAGAGGATTTTTCGATATTATCTTTGTATCCTTTCATGATTTTTGTGTTAATAATTATTTGACCAGAGCCGCCACTAGCACGCCGGAAGTAACCAGTAAACCACCGATCATATTACCGGCGGTTGGCTTTTCTCCCAAGATAATGAAGGCCATAATGATAGTTAAGGCCACACTCAATTTATCTATCGGCGCTACTTTTGATGCCTCCCCCAACTGCAAAGCCTTGTAGTAAAACATCCATGATAGACCGGTGGCAAAAGCTGACAGAATAATAAACGTCAGAGAATATTTGGAAATCTTGAATAATTCGCCGGCCGTGCCCTGCCACCAGACGACTCCCCAGGCAAAAAAAACAATAATAACGGTACGAATGGCCACCGCCAGATTACTATCCACACCCTTAATGCCAATTTTCCCAAAAATGGCTACCAGGGCCGCGAAGACAGCTGACAAAATTGCATAAATTATCCAAGACATGTCGTTATTATACGAGGAGAGAAATAAGTGCACAAGTCACTACGCCACCGCTATTAAAGCTTTTCTATTTCTTTTAAATCTTTATCCGGCAGATAGAGGATCAAGAGGCCTATTATTATGCCCACCACGGCCGTATACGCGTGACTGCCGTTAAAAGCCACATAGTCTATCTCATCCAAAACATACCAGATGCCACGCCAAATCAATACCAACCCCATGACTGTCAATATATTTTTGGATAAGTAAGCGACTGCTATTCTTTTGCGTCGACGAAATATATTCATGTACGCTATTATACCACGAAAAGAAACATAAGCCTCTTCCATCTTATCGACCCCGTCACTTGCCCCACTTGGTCGGAACGAAAGCGGATGTTATAATTGAATCATCATCACATACCATGCCATATCTCAAGATAATCACCGGTCCGATGTTTTCGGGTAAGACAGAGGAGCTAATAAGACTGCTACACCGCAGTCAGATTTCAGGTAAGAAGATTTTAGTGATAAAGCCGAAAATTGACACTCGGACCAATAGTGAAATCGCCTCACGCAAGAGATCGGAAATAACCAAGGGTGACTTCAAAAAATTCATGGACCTACCGGCCACTCCGGTAGAGATGGCGGCGGAGCTGGATCAACTTATAGCTGACGACAAACCGGACATCTTAGCACTGGATGAAGCACAGTTCTTTGGTGACTGGATTGTCGCCTATATTACTAAATTGATGAGCAATCAATCAGACATGATGATTTTGGTGGCAGGATTGGATATGGACGCCTGGGGAAAACCCTTTGGCTCAATGCCCCAACTGCTGGCCATGGCTGACAATGTCCAGAAAGAGACGGCCGTCTGTTTTGTCTGCAAAGCGCCGGCTACTATGACACAAAAATTGAGTCGGTCTGAAACGACTGTCGAAGTCGGGGATAGCAATATCTACGAAGCGAGATGTCGTTTTTGTTATAAACAACCATCTGAACTATAAAAAAACCGTCGCTTTTAAGGCAACGGTTCGGCTGAATTTCTCTTTCGTTTACTATATCGTAGTATCCGGTCGGCAGATTCTACTATAGTCGTTTTTCCGGTATCAATCACTAAACATTTTACCGGCAGATTGGCGAGAATATCTCGGCGGGCCAGACTACTTATCAACTCTTTCTTTGTTCTAATCTTGTATCGATCAAATCGTTTTCGACTTGAGTTCGTTACACGATCGAGCAATTTACTGAGAGGGCATTTGAGCTGCACAAAAAAATAATCCAGACAACCTTTCTGATTTATTTCCATCAAGCGACTGACATATCTATCGCCCGAGCCAGGAGCATATACGCCGGTCATAATGATACCTTCGTGCAGGTCGGCAATATTCTGGAGACAAAAAGTCCTTAATTTGCCAATCTGGTTGTAAAACTCTTTATCATGAATACTGTACTTTTTTCCACCCATCAGCGCGGTCGCTGTCTTTGTAAACACGTGATTGTGCCACAGCGGATAACCTGTTATTTTGGATAATCTTCTACCAATCGTGTATTTGCCACTAGCCATTGGGCCGAAGATAAAAATGACCTTGGTTCTTTTTTTTCGCACTTCCAGTCTCCTTTATTTTTAATGTAACAGAGAAATTCATCTTACCTTTCAGTACAAACTTTGTCAATAAATGACTAATTTATCATTAATTTTCTAGTTTTATGCTTGGATTCCATGATAACTAATATATAAAATATGACAAACAAATATGGCCCCAAGGCTCAAACAAAAGTAGAAAAAGCGATGCATGAATATAAACGAGGTAAACTGAAGAGTGGCTCGGGCAAAAAAGTAAAGAGTAAAAAGCAGGCAATTGCTATTGGCCTATCGCAGGCGCGCCGTGAAGGCGGCAAGGTTCCGCAAAAGACATCAAATAGGAAAAAGTCACCCAGTAAAAAATTGTAGACGAAAAAAACCGCGCCTTTATTTAGACGCGGTTTTTACTTAAAGAAGAGGTTTCTCGGCAACCAGTATCATATTGGTGGCCGGGTAATCAATCGCGGTGGGTTGACCATCCCTCACTTTCCACAGCCGAACACTTTTCTCATAGCTGTTGGTGATGATATAAGGGTTTTGAAATGCCTTGGAGCTCTGCAGTACTTCATACCCCAGGCTTTCCAGTGTCTCCTGCCACTTAGTAAAAGAGTAAAAACCAAACTCCTCGTGCATTTCACTACTCCAGTTGTCGGTGTAGTCTTTTTTACTCATAAATTCATAAGCATCCTGCAACTTGAGTTTGATATACTCTTTACCGTTGACAATCTCAATCTCATGCTTTATCGATCGCGGTTGAAAATCCGCTACAAATTTATAAAACCTGGCCTTAGTGGACAACTCATTGAGGTCGCCGCTATCCTGTCCGTCATCACTATTCAACTCCATAAGCACTACTTGGTGCGGATCTTCCGGTCCCACAACATCACGGATGATCAATCTTCCGCCCGGCTCCAGCTGGATAAAAGTGTTGCGTAAAACTTGCAACAGCGCCTCCTCATTTATATAAGAGTAGATTTCATGCAAAACTGAAGAATAAATATAGGAAGTGATTGTCCCACTTTTGAAAATCTGATCGGTAATATTGCGCCGGTAGAAGAAAACATAGGGATTCGGATAATCCTGAAGCTGACAGTGTTCATAGAATCGTCGCGTGCCTTCCACTCCGATAATATCAGACTCCGGATAGTGTTTAGCCAAGAGCGAAACAAGCGCGCCCGTACCGCAACCGGCATCGACAATTTTGCCCTGCTTTATAAAAGGCCGAATGTCCTCAAATTTTATAGGCAAAGCATCGTCCATACCCCGAGCATAAGCGTTGTAATCCCGCGTGTCCGTGAGGTCAGCATCATCATTGAGTAATAGGTCAGAAAATACTTCCACAATCAAATCACCTAGGTTGTAGGCGTCATATATTTGTTGTGTTGCCAGAGAGGCATACTCGCGCCATTTGATATCCTGTCGCCAATTACTGCCGGCCGATACCAGGAGATCAATAACTTCGTAAGGTCGCAAGGTATGATATGTCTCCGGCTCTGCCTGTTGGAGCTCAACCGGAAGCCCAGCAAACCCTTCCGTCGCAAAGAGCCGAATGACTGAGGGTGTCGAGCAAGCCACCACCGTGTTGGCCGGAGTCAGCTCTTCTCCACTCTGGTAATAGATTTGGCGCACCAAATATTTGGCAAATTTATCGGTCATTTTGACATCGGGAATCGGGTATATTTTATAATCTACACCCAACACCCGTGCGAAGCTTTCCAGCGCCATGGCGCGCAGATAAAGCGGCAGTGGATTGCGCCGTGTATTCTGGTGATTAGATGATGTCACGGCAAAAATAATCTTCTTTACCGGCTGACCCTCACAGCCCTGAGTGACACAGTTACGCAAGTATTGCTGTTGCCACTTTGTCAGCATATGATGACGACCACTGAACAATATGTTTATACCTTCTTTTTTCATTTTAATCCTTATTATTTTAAAAAAACTAGAATAACATTCTTTATCACACTCTACCTAGTTTGTCAACTTCGCCTTAGTCTCCGTACGCCAACCTCAGTTGACGCTATTGACAAGGCGTGGTTACTTATAAGACCGAATGAAAAAGGAGCTGAACATTGAAAACAAAAC
>JANLIN010000125.1 GCA_024654345.1 Candidatus Komeilibacteria bacterium | reverse complement strand
ACTCTTCTATTGCTATTCCGCCAGAGTTAGGACATACATCAACGCGATGCCAACTATGACCATTAGTAACTGCGCCAGTGATTTTTTGACGCCTTTTTCTTTATGTAATTCCGGTACCAGATCGCTGCCGGCCAGATAGATGAAACCGCCGGCGGTAAAGGCTAAAGCATAGGGGACAAAGTTTTCCGACGAATTTTTAATTAAGAAAACCAACATGGCGCCAATCAGAGCCAGTGAGGCGGAGAGGAGATTGAAAAGCAGGGCCTTGCCTTTTGAGAAACCGGCATGAAGTAATAAGCCGAAATCACTGATCTCTTGGGGGACCTCATGAAGAATAACAGCTACGGTGGTGGCGATACCGATATTGATATCCACTAAAAACGCGGCCGCTACGATCATACCATCAATAAGGTTGTGCAAACCATCGGAAAATAGGTTGACGTAGCCGAAAGGTTTGATGCATTCCTCATGCTCAATCTCATGTTCGTGATTGTGGTGGTGGTGCCAGTGCAGGAATTTTTCCAAGATGAAGAAAATCAGTATGCCCATGAGTATCATGGCGGACAAGACAAGAGGTGTATCCATCTCCTCGTAAAGTTCGGGCAGAATATGAAAAAAGACATCCCCAAATAGCGCACCAACGGCCAGACTTACCAGAAGAAAAAGAAATTTATTCAGTCGGTTAGTATTGGCAAAGATGACAACAACCCCGATGAGGGAAATCAAGCTGATGATAACGACGCTACCCAGCGTATAAAGAATTGGCATAAATATAGGTTAAATCAATGTTAGCATTATATTATATCCGACAGATTTCTCAAAATAGGCTAAGGTCGCTATAATGACCCTATGCCATTCATCACCAAGCTAATAAACAGTCAATCAGTCGTCGATAATACCTACGTATGGGAATTTGAAAAGCCGGCGGGGTTTGATTTTGCGGCCGGACAGTACACGAACCTAACTTTAATAAACCCGACTCAGGACGACCCGGTGGCCAATTGTCGCTTTTTTTCCATGGCTTCGGCACCGGCTGAGAAAACTCTTCTCTTCGCGGCTCGATCAACTGAGAGCGCGTTCAATGCCGGTTTCAGAGCTTTGCGACCGGGGGAAATGGTTGAATTAAGTCGCCCGGCCGGAAATTTTGTCATTGAACATGGCCCGCAAACCATAGTATTCTTTGTGGGAGGAATTGGTATCGCGCCGGTGCGTGGTATATTAAAACAGCTTGAATTTGAGGGTCGAGATATCGATATTAAAATTTTCTATAGCAATACCAGTTTGAACCGTGCCTTATGGCAGGCGGACATAGAGAATTGGTATAGCCATGTTGAATTAATAACTCTGATTTCCGATGACGGACAAAGATTATCCGACGATATTATCAGCCAGCAGGCGGGTCAAGCAGATATGTATTATACGGTTGGAAAACCCGAGTTTGTAAGATATACGTTAAGAAGTATGCAGGGAGTTGGTATACCACTGGAGCGTGTCAGAATGGAGCAATTTACACCATATTAAAATTTATGCCGGAATTACCTGAAGTAGAAACAATTCGCCGCGATTTAGCCAAGGTTCTGATTGGGAAGAAAATCAAGTCAGTCGATATCAGCTTGTCCAAAATAGTGCGCAACGATGATGACGAGTTCGTGAATATTATTCAGGGAGCCAAATTTACAGCCATTGAAAGAGTAGGTAAACTTTTGATCTTCAAAGTTTCCACAAAATACTATTTACTGATTCATTTGAAAATGACGGGACAGTTGATTTATAAAGATAAAAAAATTGGCGTTGGCGGCGGTCACACACAGCGAGCTCTGGAAGGTACGTTGCCGGGCAAACATACGCACGTCACATTTGCTTTTAATGATGGTAGTAAGTTATTCTTCAACGATCTGCGGCGATTTGGTTATCTCCATCTGGTGGAGGGGGCGATGAAAGATATTGTGCGCAGTAAATATGGACCCGAGCCCACTGCGAAGAATTTTACTTCATCCTATTTCCATCAATTACTCAAGGGAAAACGAAGCTCGATTAAGGCTGTTTTGCTGAACCAGAAATGGATTGCCGGACTGGGAAATATCTATGTTGATGAAGCTTGTTTTCTAGCCGGCGTTCGGCCGGCTCGGACCGCTGGAACATTGAACAAAAGGCAGGCTGAAGCGCTCTGGAAGTCCTGTCGCCAGGTGATCGCAGAGGGAATAAAATATCGGGGGACGACCTTTTCCAACTATCTTGATGGGCTGGGTAAAAGAGGCGGATATTCGAAGAAACTAAAAGTTTTTGGGCGGCAGGGGAAGGCTTGCTTACGTTGTAAGAGGGGAGTTATTACTAAAATGAGAGTGGCCGGCAGAGGAACTCACTATTGTCCTCTTTGCCAAAAATGACCGTTGACAGATACGTTATTTTGTTATATTCTGTGGTGGCTTTCGACGGCTTAAAAAAGTTTACTTGCCACCCTAGCTCAGTTGGTAGAGCAACAGTTTTGTAAACTGTAGGTCGTCGGTTCAAGCCCGACGGGTGGCTCCACGTCCGAACTTGCTTCCGCCGCTCCATGCCTCCGCCAAAGGCGAAGTCATTCCGCTGCTCATCAAGTTCCTCCTTTATGCTCATCACTTAACCCGCCTGCGGCGGGCCCAAGACGATGAGCATGGATATCGTATTGCTTCCGCCGCTCCATGCCTCTGCCAAAGGCGAAGTCATTCCGCTGCTCAACCCGTTTGACGGGTCTCATCCAGTTCCTCCTTTATGCTCATCACTTAATCCGCCTGCGGCGGACCCAAGTGAAAGATATGTATCTCCGATTAACTTTTGTATAATATTATCATTATTAATTGAATCACTATGTCACAGGACAATATGATCAAGTTGGAGTGCACTGTCTGCAAGCGGGTCAACTACAATAGTCATAAGAACAAGAAGACTTTGAAGAACCGACTGGAGATCAGCAAGCACTGCAAATTCTGTCGTAAGCACACTCCGCACAAGGAAACTAAATAAATCTATCCGTTACCAATGATAAAAAAGCTCTTCATCTTAGCTATCATTCTCCTGGCGGTGAATTATTTTTATGGTGAAAAGATAGAGAACTGGTGGCAGAATTCATGGTTTGGTTTTTTGGCAGGCAATTCACCGATAGCGGGAGATGAGGTGACAGAGTCAGATAATGACACGGTAGTTTATTCTGAAGCAGAGCTGAGCGTGATTGCGGAAAAATTACCCAAAGACATTCAATTACAGATTGATAACTGGCTTCTGTCGCAAAACCTGGATAAGTATGGAAATCCTATCAGCCGAGCAGATATTGATTCAGCTACCACGATTGCTGGTGGGTCGGAACGTTTTGTGGAAATCTTCCAGAAATTTCCGGAGCTACTGGGCAAATTCAAAATTTCACTGGAAGGCTTCAAGCAAAACTTGGAAGCTATCGAACAAGAACATCGGCCGGTGAATTAACGAGAGCGGAGGTTGAAGTAATCAGGTTTAACATATCAAAGCGTTTCTAAAATAGTTAATTTAAAGATCACG
>JANLIN010000121.1 GCA_024654345.1 Candidatus Komeilibacteria bacterium | reverse complement strand
GAAAATAATAGATATTTTTCAAATTGGCTCGCCATTCGTAGCGCAACGTACTGCGACTACGATATTCTTATTGTCCTTCTTCGCTAAAGCTTGGTCCTTCGCTGAAGCTACGGACCATGTGTCTCAGGACATTCTTCGCTGTCGCTCACACGGATGGCCTGCCATCCGTAGCTCGCCTACGGCGAGCGAAGGATGGTGGGCCGGGTAGGATTCGAACCTACGAAGGCACAAGGCCAACAGATTTACAGTCTGCCGCGTTTGACCGCTTCGCTACCGACCCACGTCGTAGCCGGTCTTCGCCGCTTCATCCCCCCGCCTATGGCGAGGTGATTCCGCTTGACTCAGATCGTCTACTCCTCTTTGGAATCACGCTTAACCCGCCTACGGCGGGCCCAAGTGTGATTCCATTTTAAATCCTTCAATAGCACACACACGTTTTTTCTCTAAACAGATTTTTACTTGGGCTCGTAGTGAAACGAAGAGTTAAGTAAAAATCTGAAAGGAGGAACATTGCGTAGGCTGGAGTGACTTGAACTTGATTCAAGGCACGTAAGCCGAAGCGATGTTCGGACGTGGCTTGCCATCCGAAGCTCGCCTACAGCGAGCGAAGGATGGAGCCGTTGTGCGGATTCGAACCGCAGACCCCTTCCTTACCATGGAAGTGCTCTACCAACTGAGCTACAACGGCATATAGTTACGAAAATAAAATCGTCTATACAAACGGGTATAAACGATTCGTGTTCCCGATTTGTTTCATCTAGGAAAGTTCATCAATCGCCTGTCGGTATTCACTCAATTTCTGATTCTCACCGTTCACAGACTGCAAAACTTGCCAGGCCTCATCGGCCTCAGTTTTATCTCGGTTCATTATACTAATCTGCACCATAAAGTCAAGTAATTTGGGGTTGTTCGGCTGCCGATTCAGCGCCTGTCTGATCATTTCTTGAGATTTGATATTATCCCCCAGTTGCTGATAAAGTTTCGCCAGATTATAACAGTAATCAACCTCTTGATCATTCAATTGCCAGGCACTTAAGTAGTTTCTTTCCGCCTCTTGCAAATCACCTCTCTCTTCAGCTATATTCGCCAACTGTTGATAGACCTCCGGGTCTTTGGATAATTTTAATAAGTAGTTGTATATTTCGATAGCATTGTCATACTCTTTCCTTTTTCTATATATTTTGGCCAAACGACTATAAGCGTCAGTGTTATGCGGATCAATCTTTAGTATATCTATATACTTTTGCTCTGCCAACTCTTCATCCCCGGATGACTGCATTTCTATTGCTTCGGTCAACAATGTGGAAACTCTGCTTTCCTTATCGACATGACTTCTAATATCTTGGTGCAATAGACGATGTCTGTATTCCTCCTCTTTCTTTTTCAAAGAGTTATAAAATTTGACGACTAGATCGGAAAATTTACCGAGCCAGGGTCCAAACCAGCGCCGCGCCTGTTTGGTCAGCTCCATCCCCTGTCTTTTCAATCTCTGTTCATACAAACTCTTCTTAATTTTTTCCTGCCTTACTTGCTGGCTTGATTCCGGCCTTATGATCGTCAATTTGGGAAATTTGCCCAGCACAATATAAAGCAAAATGATGAAGCAGACTATGAGAATTATCCAAATTATGAGCAACATTTATAACTGGTTATATGTTCCTAAAGACTTACACCTTTGTACCACCTCTCGCGTTATGGCCACTGAAGCTTTTTCAAAAGAAGGTCTAAAATCAACCATTTTTGAGTTTTGCCCTAGGTGTTTCCGCAAACTTTCGACGAAGGCTATGCGCAGTGAGGTGTCGATATTCACAATAGTTATACCTTCTTTGACGCTTTGACGCAAGTCCTTGGAAGATAGGCCTGAGCCGCCATGCAAAACCAGCGGTACCTTTGTTAGGTGCCTCACCTGCCGCAAAAGGTCCAAATCCACCTTCTCGACGCCACTAAAACTTCCATGCAGAGTCCCGATCGAAACGGCCAAGGTGTCAACGCCGGTTTTTCTCACAAATTCTTTCACCTGGTCAGGCTTCGTGAAGCCTTCAGCCGCCCGACTCTCGCCCGTTATTTTTACCAACCCCTCTTTTCCCATTATCCTGCCCAGCTCCCCTTGTACCCAGACGCCACGACGATGTCCGTAAAGAACGGCTTTTTTTGTCTGACGAATGTTCTCAGCAAACGGTAACTCCGACCCATCATAATGGACTGATGAAAAGCCGATCGCGATACAATCCTTTATAATCTCCAAGGAATGACCATGATCAAGATGGACCGCAATCGGAACTTTTTTACCCAAAGTCTGAGCCATATCAGTTATCAAAGCGTAGATCGAGCTGAGACCAGCATAGCGAATGGTTTTTTCACTCACTTGGATGATAAGGGGCGATTTTGCCGTCACCCCGCCATTTACTATACCCTGCGTAGTTTCCAAATTGATAGTATTGAACGCCCCGACCGCGTAACCACTTCGTTGGGCGTGTCTGATAATTTTTTTTATATGAACAATCATGTTATTTAGAGTTAATTATTTTCCAGAGTTCCACCGGCTCCAGACTGGCACCGCCAACCAGTAACCCGTCAAAACCGGCGGCCAATAAGTCAGTAGCATTTTTCCCGTCCACACTACCACCATAGATAATACGGACTTTTGTACTCACATAGGACGCCGGCAATACCTCTGTCAAAAACTGTTTCAGAATCCCAATCGTCTTGCCCATTTCCACCGGATTAATTTCGGTGTCCACGCGTTGTGTGCTGATCGCCCAGGCCGGCTCATAAGCAATAAGGAGATCACCACCCGGCTTTAGGTCGCTGAATATATTTTTAATCTGACGTCGCAGAGCGTTCCGAGTTTGACCGGCGCTTCGTTCCTCTACTGTCTCACCAATACAGACAATCGGTGTGATTTTATGTGTCACAGCTTGTTTTAGTTTTGCACTTATATCGCTATCCGTCTCTCCCAGCAATCTTCGTCTTTCCGAATGACCAATGATAGAATATTTGAAACCAAGATTTTTCAAAGTCTCAGCCGCCGCCTCGCCTGTATAAGCACCTCGTCCATAGACACTCAGATTCTGCACACCCCAGTCCACTTTTGTACTTTTGAAACGATCGCTAGTCATATAATCCGTCCATCCACCACAGATGATCAATTTTCTTTTCACCGGCCATTGTTGACTGGATTTTTTCTTCCACCATGAAACCTGCTGACGGGTTTGTTGAGGTAATAAATTTGACTTCCAGTTGGCTACTATATATTTCATAAATTTAGATAAATTTTATTATTCCCGTTGAAAAAAGCGTCACTATCACTCCGGCGATCATTATTCCTATTCCAATGGCGCTCAGTGACTTGCCTTTGCGCATCCCAAATAGCCACGAAATTATCGTACCGGACCAAGCGCCGGTGCCGGGTACCGGCAGCGCTACAAACAGTAACAACGCAAAATATCCGTATTTTGCCACCTTTGGCGCCGCTTTTCCGCGCAAATGATCGACATAGCGATGATATAGACGAGTAATCCAGTTGTCACGGCTATGCATTATTTTATCGGCTTTTTCCAAGCCAACTATAAGCACCAACGCCGGAATGAAATTTCCTATGATGGCCACGAAATACGTTAGCCAAGGATCCAATTGCCATGCAATCAGCCCCAGTGGTATGGCCGCCCGCAGTTCGGTCGCCGGTAACATAGCCAGCCAAAATATTTTCAAGTAAGGTTGTAATAATAAAAAAAGTTCTGTCATTGCTGTGACGGCCATTCATAATTATCATAAACCCATTGCGCCAGACTTTTGGCTTCTTGAAACCGTGTATATTGATCCTCCGAACCCAAAAGTATGACCTGCAGTTCTCGCCCGCCTACCTTCACCCTGACAGACAGGCATCCACCCGCTTCTTCCGAATAACCGGTCTTACCCGCTACTACTGACAGATAGCTATTTAGTAAAGCATTAGTCGAAGCAAATGAATTCAAGCGGTTGTTGTTCAGTATGCGATAACTATGGCTGACACGATTGAGATAGGAAGCTAGCTGTTCATCAGCGAAGACCATCTCAGATAACAATATCAGATCGGCTACCGACGCTTTATTTAACCCCGACAATCCGGTCGGCTCCACAAAGACACTTTGTCTAAGACCGATCGCCGCCGCCTTGGCATTCATGGCCGCCACAAACTGAGGTTCATTCAATCCGGTGCTCCTAGCCAGGACTACGGCCGCTGTGTTGTCAGAGGCTATCAATACTGAAGCCAGCAGATCCTCCACCGCTATCTCCTCCCCGCGGTAAATATAAGCGCGACCCCCCTCTCGATAATCTTCCGCCGACACTATCATGGTTTTATCAAGCGGCACATTGTAATCTCGCCAGGTCAGCACAGTCATTAATTTTGTTAGACTGGCAATCGGCAAAACAGCCTCTATATTTTTTTGCCATAGTACCGCTTGTGTCTGAACGTCCACTACCGCCGCCGCCTTGGCGCTGACCGCTACGCCGAGAGAATCTTTGTTTAACAAGTAAGGTGCCGCCACCGATACTCTACCCGCTAAAAAATCCACCCTACTGTTGTCAGGTGCCAAATTTATAGTTTGGGCCGGCAGGACCGTCGTCGGCGATACAACTTGCCACAATACAGCTATATTCAGTAAAAAATTCCAAAACATTTAAAGTTTGTTTTTCCCTAATATTTGAGGTAATTATACCAAAAAAAAGGCCAGTGTCCTAATTAATCGCCGCTCATAATACTTTGGTGACCGTCCGTTTCTAAACTATTATATCTCCTTTTTTTACTTCCTTGACCTCGCCCGGCTGAAGACGAACGGGCAATTGGAGTCGCCCGAGACGAACTCGCTTTAACATCAACGTGTCATAACCCAAACTTTTAAGCATCCTCCTAATTTGTCTTTTCCATCCCTGATGAATCACTATTCGCAAAGTGTCCGGTTTATGAACAACCACTTTGTCAGCGCGGGCCAATCCCTCAGACAATTTCACACCGATCAACAAAGTTTTGGCGAGAGTTGTAGTGACCGCGCCGTCCACTTGAACCATATATTCTTTCTCATGCTGATAGCGAGGATGAAGTAACCGTTGCGCCAGCTCCCCATCATTTGTAAACAACAAAAGCCCCTCACTATCTCGGTCTAGGCGGCCGACCGGAAATAACGTCTGATAACACTTTGGTAACAGACTAAAGACGGTGGGCCGACCCTGCGGATCTGACTTGGTCGTAATATAACCCACCGGTTTATTCATTATCAGATATATTTTTCCTTCTGGAAGCGTAACCTTTTTTCCATAGGCTGTTATATCATCCTTGGTCGGATCTATTTGGAAACCCATGGTCCGCACAATCTCACCATTAACTTTCACTTTACCAGCGCTAATAATGCCCTCCGCCGCCCGGCGCGAGGCTAGTCCGGCCCCAGCTAAAAACTTATGCAGACGCATCAGCGGTAAATATTTACTTTCAGCTCCCCCTCCTCATCATTGTCATCGTCATTACCGCTATCATCGTTATCATCCTCTATTTTGTCATCATTTTCAGTACTGGCGTCTGTTTCATCTCCGAGGACGTTTCCAGTTAGCCCGCTGTCAGAGGCAATGTCCGCCGGTGTCTGGTCGCTGAAAGCAATACTCTCTCCGTCTTCTCCGGTGGAAAACAGTTTTTGTAAATGGTCAAGATTGTTCAGCTTTTCAAAATCAGGCAACTCAGCGGCGGAATTTATACCGAGAAAACGTAGGAATTCATGGGTCACGCCGTAGTAGGTCGTCAAAAGTTTTTTATCTTCCCAGCTTTCCACTAGACCACGAATCATTAAATTACGAAGAATCAGACTACAATTCACGCCTCGAATTTGCTCCAACTCCGCCTTGGTAACCGGCTGTCGATAAGCAATGATGGTTAAAGTTTCCAATGACGGACGAGTAAGCTCACCGGTTGTTTCGTCTTTCAGAAAATCTTTCACCAGTTCGCTTGCCTCCGGGCTAGTGGCCAGCTGGACGGCATCGTTATTCAATAATATACGCACTCCGCTATCCGGACGATTATACCTATCCTGTAGCACGAAAAGAGCCTCCTTGAGCTCTTCCGACTTAGCGCCGAGAAGACTCTGTAGTTTTTTTAACCCCAGGGGTTTACTGGCTACCAATAAGAGACTTTCCAATTGAATTACTGTTTTGTTTTTATCCATTTATCGAAATATACATTGAATTATTTACTATCTCGCGCCTGCAGTCTTTTGATTGTAATGTCAGAAAAAAGAGTCGCCTGGTCGATATCGACCTCTTGCTGCTTAACCAACTCCAACATCGCCAAAAAACTAACTATGACATCTGATCGGTTACCTTTCTCCAGCAGTTTATGGAAATTTATGGATAAGCTTTGGCGAATAGCCTCCTTGATTTGCATGATTTTCTCAGTCACGGTAATCGTCTTCTCTATGATGCTGATCGGAATTGATATTATCGGCTCCAATCTTTTCAAAACATTGGCGAAAAGATCACGCATGAAATTCAAATCAAGCTCTCGCGGCGGATAAAAACCAGGTTCTACTTGTTGCTTCAAGGGCAAAAAACGACTGTAAGTAAAATTCTGTGCTATCGCCATCTTCTCCAGCTTCATACTGGCTTCGTGGAACTCTTTATAAATTTTTAGCTGCGTTTCGAGATCCACACTCATCTCCTCCTCCTCCCAAATGGCGGAGGGGATTATTTCTTTTGATTTCAAATAAAGAAGTTTGGCGGCTACCAAGAGAAAATCCGCCAACTCCTCCGGATTGATAGAACTAGCTTCGTGAATATATTGAATATACTGATCGGTGACTTTGTTGAGAGCGATCTCGGTGATATCCATTTTTTGTTGCTCAATCAACTGTAAGAGCAAATCCAATGGGCCCTCAAATTTTTCTATCTTTATGTGGTAAGTCATCTCCATTATTGGCGCCGACGTTTAATGATCTTACTACTTTTCTTCTTGACTACCTTTTTGGTGGCGGTCTTTTTCTTAGATTTGGTTTTTGGCTTGGACTTTTGCCGCGAGGCCGGCTTGGGTAATTTTTTTGCGACAGTGAATACACCTTCTATATACTGATCAGTCAGCTTGAGGAAATCACTGACTGACATCTCCAGACTGGCAGTTAGCTCACCCGATGCAAAGATGACCTTTTTTGCTTTGCGCAAGTTTTTATCCACGACGTCAGGAAGCTTGTAAACAAAGCCAAAGGCCGCCATTTTGCCGGGTTTTATCTTCAATTGTTTCAACAAGGCCTTTTCTTTCGGAATGGTAACCTTGTTGACACCAATCACCTTGGCCAACTTCTTCAAGTCTATGTTTTTGTTGGCCGGCACGTGGACCAAATAGAATTGCTCGCCGCCTTGGACCAATAAAGTTTTGACGATTTCTTCCAGTTTCCGACGCATCGTCTGCGCGGCATCATAGGCGGTAAAAACTTTCCGATGTTCAATAACCGTTGCCCGGGTACCGGTTGATTCAATTTTTTTTTCTAGTTTGCTATGCATATATTTAAAATGTAAAACGCTTTTGTTCCCCCTGCAGTTTTTTAGCCAATCTCCTCCCGAGTGGGGTCAATCTGACTTCTCTGATAAACAGCTTCGTCCTGGTTTTTTCACCATAGCCGGTCAACAAGCCGCGCGCTATCAAGCGGTCGACACTGACTGCCAAAACTTTGCCGGGACTTTTAACGTGTTTGGGATATTTCCGATAATACCCAATAAACGTTCCGCGATTAACTTTGGTTCGGCCTTGGTCCAGAGCGGTAAGTAAGATATATTTCTGCAGGGCTGACAGTGGGGTGGCCATAAATTATGGCGGTTACTTTTGTTTATCGATTTTTATTCCCAGCTCAACCAGCTGTTCTGTCGCTACTTCCGCTGGTGCCTCCATCAGAGGATCTCGCGCGTCACCTGTCAGTGGGAAAGCGATCACTTCTTTGATACTTCTTTCGCCGGCCAAAATGGAAACTAATCGATCAAATCCCGGCGCGATGCCCCCGTGCGGCGGTACGCCATATTTGAAGGCCTCCAAAAGATGAGAGAATTGGGCCTTTTGCTTGTCAGAAAAACCAATCAAGTCAAAAATTTTCTCCTGTACTGCCGGATCATGAATACGCACGCTACCGCCACCTACCTCCCAACCGTTCAGAACAAGATCATGTTGCAAAGATCGCACCTTCCCCGGATCAGTATCCAATAATGACACATCCTCTGGTTTTGGCGCTGTAAACATGTGATGCGAGGGCGCCCATTTATCACCGGCACCATGGAAAAAATCATCAGCCTTTTGTTCAGTGAACAGAGGAAAATTAATAATAAAGGCAAAAGCCAGTTCATTCGGATCCTCCTTATTCTCCCGCAGGTCCGGCTTATCGGTTCCATACTTCGACACTACTTCTTGGTAATCAAGCCGTGGCCATTTATCAAATGTCAATTTCTTTTCGGGAAAAAGAGTTTTGATCATCGTGGTAAACATGGATTCAACCAAATCCAGAATTTCCGCTTGCGACATGAAACTCATTTCCATATCAATCTGGTAGAATTCACCCGGACTACGATCGGCGCGTGCATCTTCATCTCGGAAACAGGGAGCGATCTGAAAATACCGATCCATACCGGCGACCATCAACATTTGCTTGTACTGTTGGGGAGACTGGGGTAAGGCGAAGAATTTGCCCTGATGAATCCGCGACGGCACCAAATAATCACGCGCGCCTTCCGGCGTTGACTTGGTCAATACCGGCGTATGGATCTCGATAAACCCGTTATCCTTCAACCAATTGCGTGCAAAGTGCATCACCTCATGCCGAATCACCAGATTGTTTTTCATACGTTCATGTCGCAGATCCAAATACCGATATTTTAAACGCAATTCCTCGTTGGCCTGTCGGTCCTCGTTTTCTATTTCAAAGGGTGGCGTATCCGCCTTGTTAATAACCGTTATTTCCTTAGCCAAAACTTCAATACTACCGGTCGGCATGTCTTGGTTGATCTGTTTTTCTCCCCTATTTTGCACCATCCCGCGAATGGCTACCACGTATTCCGGTCGAATATCTTTCAGAGCCTCCTGCGAGGCCGCGTCCAGTTCGGAAGGCACACCCACCACCTGCACGATTCCCCACCGGTCACGCAAATCCAAAAAAGCGATCTTACCCATATTGCGACGCGCGTTAACCCAGCCCTTGAGTAGAACTTCTTGATTCGCCTTATCGACTGTTTCTATAGTTTTGATTCTCTGCATAATAGATGAACATTAATGGGTGTTATTTGACTTATTTAGCTTTAGTTTCTCTTTATGTATAATAGAACATTAATATGAAAAAGGATCCGAACGAACTTGTGCCCAAGGAGCCTTTTTCTTTTTAAGGCTCGAGCCTGTTAATCAGCCGCGGGAACGGGATCGTCTCTCGCACATGTTTGATACCGCACATCCAGGCCGTCAGTCGCTCCAAACCGACACCAAAACCCGAATGAGGCACACTGCCGTATTTGCGCAGATCGAGATACCACTGAAAATACTCTACCGGCAGATCGTGCTCCTTGATCCTTTTCAACAAAGTATCATAATCATCTTCACGTTGGCTACCGCCAATAATCTCTCCGTAGCCTTCGGTGGCGATCATGTCATCACACAAAGCCACTTTGCCTGACTGATCTCTTTTCATATAAAACGCTTTTATCTCCGCTGGCCAGTGCGTCACAAACACCGGACGATCCAAAGACTGCGTTAATAATGTTTCATCATCACCCCCCAGATCTTCGTTGGCCTTGATGTCTGAGCCCAATTGCTGTAACTTGGCCACCGCCTCGGCGTGAGTTATACGAATAAACGGCAGTTGAATACTTTTCAATGGTTCCGGATCACGTTCCAAAATCTCCAAATCTGTCATATTCGCCTCCAACACCCTCTGGATTATATAATAGATCAACCTTTCCTGCACCGCCAGACTGTCTTCGTGGTCATGCCACGCCATTTCCGCGTCCATCATCCAAAATTCGGTCAAATGACGGCGGGTCTTTGATTTCTCCGCCCGAAAGACGGGACCAAAATCAAAAACTTTGCTATGGGCGGCAATAGCGGCTTCCAAATAAAGCTGACCCGACTGGGATAAATAAGCTTTCCGCTCACCAAAATAATCCATTTCAAATAGTTCCGTCGTTCCCTCGCAAGCGTTGGGCGTCAGTATCGGAGAGTCTATCTTGGTAAAGCCTTCATCATCCAAAAAACTGTAAATGCTTTTGATAATAGTGTGTCGTACTTTCTGGATCGCTATCTGCTTGCTGGAACGTAGCCATAAATGGCGCTGATCCAACAAAAATTCGGGTCCGTGATCCTTTTTACCAATCGGATATTCGGCGGCGGTTTGTACCACCTGCACAGTCGTCACTTGCAACTCATACTCGTCTTTTTTGGGATGTTTACTAACCAAACCGCTAACGATCACTGAACTTTCCAAAGTAATTTTCTGACAAGCTTCCCAAGTCTCGGCTGTTACCTCTGATTCCGCCACCACCGACTGTATATAACCATAGCCATCGCGTATCTGCAGGAAAAAAATCTTCCCACTACTACGAAAATTGGCCACCCATCCCGGAAGAGTGACCTTGGTCCCGACAAATTCACTGGCGTTATCAGTCCGAAAGTTATTCATAATACGCCTCGAATTATAACACTTTGACCTCCTATCGGCAATATAAAAGAGAGCCTTTTTTGACTCTCTTTATTTTAGACAACTGCTTAGACAACTGCTTTAGGCTTTGTCTGATTCAAAAATGATTCGCTTAATGATATAAGACTCGAGAGCCTTGAATAATGTTGCAAAGCGTCAAGCTTTTCCTCTTTTGTACGACTCATAAACCGCTCAATATATTTATCGATCAAAGTTTTTAGCTCAATAAATACACAGTGCAGTCTCTCCGGAAAATCGTTCTCATTAGCTCCCGCCAATGTTTGGTTCAGCCATTCGACCGCTGTCAAAGGTTCCGGAAACGATATTTTGGCATCACTACGATCAGCTTGAATATTAGCGGTGACCTCCCCATAGTAATCGGCCGCCGCACTCTCACTGATAAAGAAGTTGTAGAGTCTGACAATGGTATCAACATTTTTAATAACGTACCTTTCATACTCTATCAGATCAGACTTGATAGCCGTAGTCTCAAACCAACCGCTAATAAAGTATCGACCGTAATATATCATCTCCAGTATTTTTAGAGCTTGGTTGAACGCGTTCTCATCTGAGAGATCCACGATTATTACCTGATTGCCTTGAATTTGGGCAACAGTAACTCCATCCGACGACACAAAATTCTGTACGGTCGTCCTGTATCGCTGCCAAAAACCTCTCTGTCTCCCGCCCTTGCGAAGAGCACGTCTATTCCTCACAAGACGAGGCTCTTCATCAACTAGCCCCATCCGTAGCTTTGTCAGCTCAGATATAAACATGGTATCAAAAGGTAAAGAAAAACGAATAACTATCTTATTCTCCCGCGGCACATAAACAATATACTCCAGGTGATCAACTAAATAGTTCTTGTTCAGAGCAAACCGCCTACCCTCTGTTCGCCAAAAGATTTGAGAAGGGCGTGTTTCATGAAAGTAATTACGAAATTCAGGATCATTTGTCATAATAATTGACCTGATTTTGCTCAAATTATCAATCAACACTCTTTCGAAAATCTGTGGCGCGCTCATTTCCATATATATAAGGTATTCGTGCAGACTAATAGTTTTCTGCTCCTTTGCTCGGGTGATACGTTCCTCGTGAACAAGAGTTATTAATTCCGTGAGCAGACGTAAATGGTACTCAACAAAATTATCACCAAAGAGCAAGGAAATGAAATTGTAACCAATTTCAAAGGCCGGCCTATTATCCAGTAATATCAATAAAACTTTGGTTTGTTTACGACTAAAAACATCCATTGATAAACCTACCAGCCCCAGTGCCTGAATCTGTCGTCTTATTTCCATTATATCCAACGGTTCAGTGAATAAGCAGATAATTTTATCTGTTCGAACCGACAGACTTTTAATTAAACGAAAATCCGGTAATGTTGCATGCAGTCTATCCAAAGAATAGATACCCTTAAACGTTGTATCGCGCAAAAATCGCGCGTCATAGCGAGGATCTTTCTCTAAGGCAGATCGCTCGACTACCATATGGCAAAGCACAAAATGTAGCAAGGCGCAGTTATAGACAAAATCCTTTATTCTCAGCTCTAGCTTTATTGTCATTGGTTCGTCTTGCGACTTTTCCGGGAAAAACTCTCGAATATATTCCCCATCCAAGGACTTTAATAATCGCTCTATTTGCGGAGCTATAGACTCTATCTTCGTGTTCATAGTAACTCCTGATTTGTTAATTTGCATTATTAATGGCACTAAATTTAGCATACTGCGCCTCTGACGTCAATATAATAAAAGAGAGCCCTTTTTGACTCTCTTTTTAATCTGCGAATTCAATATCGGCTCCATTTATATGATAGTGACCGGCCTTGATTTCTTCGGCGGCAACAAATATGTGAACCCTATCCATTTTTGGGGAGATCCATATTAAATGAATTAAAGAGTATTTATCGACCTTGTACAGACGGCTATCAATCTCCATCTGCAAATAAATCGACCCTCCCAATGAAACGCGACAGACGGCATTGTACCGGGGCAGGAATAATGTACACTCAGTGTTGAAAAATCCAAAATTATTTTGGAAGGCTTTCAACAGACTCTTATCCTCGAGGATGAAAATACAGTTGCAGGAAATGCCGAGATAGATCAATTCAAAATAATAGCGGAAGTTGCTCAAATCGTTAGCATAGTCACCAGAAATGCCATGGGTCGCATTTACCAGCCAGTCTTCTTCCAGTAGATCGGCAAAGAACACTTTTTTATGTTTTCCGGCTAATTCATACATATCCTCAAACGTGCCAAGTAAAAGCTTCATCTCCTTTTTCGCAGAGGTTGATGTTAGACGTATATTCACGTTAGCCTCCTTTAATATTTTAAGGTTGAAAATTGTTTATAGTCTAAACATGGACGGGAAAAAAGTCAATGGCTATATCTCGGCATATTTAACTAATCGTTAATCATTTGTTTATAAACTTTTGTAGACTATTTATTGTTTTACTAAATATTAACGCGTAATTCATATGGCAGAAGAACATCATCACCACGAAGGTGGCACCAACACCGTGTTGGTGGTTATACTAGTCATCGTCGTACTAATTATTGGATTCTTTCTAATCCGAGGCGGTATGGGAGATACCGGCACCGACGTTAATGTCAATTTGCCGACCATCGATGGTGGTACTGGTGGTACCGGCACCGACGGAACTGGTAGCGGCCAATAAACTTCAGAGTGGCGACAGGAGGAGCGCCAATCTGTCAGACAAGCCAGCCCCTGCGCTGTGCCAGCCTTTGGCTGGAGGGGCTGGTTTTGTTTATCCACAACCAGAACTTGACATAGCTGACTGATTGCTGTACTTTACTAAAGTAAAGTGACACAAATAAATTATCAATTCTATGCCCAACTGGCAAAATAAACAAACAGATGATCTATGCGCCGCTATTTTGGCTTTGCAATCCTTGTCTGAAGCCAGGAATTTTCTTCGTGATTTAATGACGGAAAAGGAACTAATGGAGTTCGGTAAGAGGTGGCAAGCGGCCCAAATGCTCAATAAAAACGTCCCCTACACGGAGATTCAGACCAAACTGGGATTGAGCTCAACGACCATCGCCAGAATAGCCAAGTGGCTGAATAATGGCATGGGGGGCTACAAAAAAAGTATAAACAAGCTGAATAACCATCACCGCTCAACTTAAGGTTGAGTCGGTTTTTGATGTATCACAACCGGCTCGCCGGTTTTTTTAATTTCCTAATTCACCTTGAAATGAATACTATTGATAAACTACTAAACGAAATAGCGAGCGCTGATGCCAGGGGTAGAGATAACCAGTACTGGCCGCAAATACAAAGGACGGTTGAAGATGCCGTCGCTAAATCTCAAACAATTGACATCGCCTCATTCACCTGCTCCACCACCAACTCAGAGTATCTCTTCAGCGATCAGCCCTGGCTATATGTCACCACCGATCCAGCTGAAAATAATCTGGCACGCGATATCGATAAATGGGGCGCCATTATGAAGAATCTTAGAAAAATATATCCTCTTATAGACTTTACCATACTGATCGGCAATACCGATCCTTACTACATCTATTTAAAACAGCTGGCGGGTCTGCCCCCAGACCAAAAAGAGGTCGTCATGACAGCTTTTAAAAAGCGGTGGGATGAGTACCTGGCAAATCTGAAGATATGGCTGGAAAAAGCAAATCCCACTTTGAATGCCAACGTCATCAGTTGGTATACATTTGAAAAGGAAACAGAGAGGAATATGGATATATCTTTTGAAGATGAGTTCACAAAGACTTACCTGAATGCTGACTCCATTTTCACCGACCGTGACCTGCAATGGGAACTGACCGAGCTAAAAAAACAGTTCAACCCCACGGGATATTTCAAAAAAACGAGGCAGCCCGCGGATGAGATTTTAGACGACTGGGTTAAACGCAAATTTGCCGAGTATGCCGTTCAGGGAAAATGGATATATGATTACCGACCAAATATTCTCCTGATCCAAAATGAAACGCCCACCGATTTACGATCCGCGATGTATCAGCCACTTATTAATTCGCAATATGGAAACTATTTACCGCTTGTTTATTTCAGCGGTATTAATAACGAGGAATATTTTTAACCACCGTACATTCACAAATAAAAGGAGTAGGTAAT
>JANLIN010000118.1 GCA_024654345.1 Candidatus Komeilibacteria bacterium | reverse complement strand
TATCGAGTGGCATATCATGGGGTGGTAGTTCAGTTGGTTAGAACGCCTGCCTGTCACGCAGGAGGTCGAGGGTTCGAGTCCCTTCCATCCCGCCACTCGACTCGCCAAGTCAGACTTGGCTCGCTTGTGGTTTCGGCCGTAGTGGGGCCTCAACCATTCATCGAAGCTGGGAGGTAGGCGAGTGCATATTTGTGAATAGAGTGGAAGAATAAAAAACCCCCGTTATGAGGGTTTATTTTTTTTGAAAATAGCATCGGCGGTTTTTTGCCAGGTAGGCTCCGGTGTTTGTAGGGCGGCTTTTTCCATCCTAGCTAGAGACCTTATGACGGAATTATTGATGCCTGACCAATTATTAAGATTATGTTCGGTCGCCTTTCTGGGAAAATGTAGTAAAATCAGTTCGGCGGCTAATTCTCGAGCAATGCTGTACTTGGACTTAAGGTGTCTTACCAGCTGAGAGTATTTGAACTTTTTTGCCGGCAGGCGACGCAGGATCAAACAAACAGTATCGCGACAATGAAGGTGGGAATTTTTTAGAGTGTCAATCAATTCATCCGTGTTGACGGCGTCCGGATCCTGGGTGGCAATCCGTATGATAACGGCAGCAGCCAGAGTCTGGACGTGATATGATTCGTTATAGAGCAGGTCAGCAGCCGTGGTAAACGAAACTTTCTCCAGATCCAGGTTCGTTAGCAGCCAAAAAGCTTTTTCGTGCTGAAGTTTGGCTATTTGAGCAATGGCTCTTAATTGATCATCGACGGTATTTTTGGGCATAAGACCTCCTTTTTTAAATGAGCGAATGGACAACCGACCTGGTTGTTCTATAATAGTGATATAAATATTAACACATAAGCTATGCTCAATGCTAATAATATGGGGTTGGCGGCCGGAATAGTGTGGGGAGTGGGCGCTTTCCTGCTGGGTCTGGCGGCAACATACCTTGATTGGGGTGTGATGTTGGTTGATGCCTTAGGCTCTTTGTATATCGGCTATGCGGCGACGTTAGGAGGGGCGTTTTTGGGTCTAATTTGGGGATTTGTTGATGCCTATGTAGCTGGTTTGGTGATGATCTGGTTGTATAACAAATTTAGCGTTAAATAATATTAGTTGGAAGCTTTTGATTAGGGCTGGAGAGCGGTTTCCTCGTCGCCATCAACAGTGATAATCACCGTGTTTACATCCGGGAATTGTAATAATGTTTGCGTTATCTGCGCCCGCCTTGCCGCCATACTACAGCTCCCGCCGCCACTATTGAGGGGGGCGTTAAAATCGGCCGTGGCCACACCATCGCTGGTGATAGTGAGCTTCCGTAGTCGCGTGCCGTCCGGTAGGGACGTGAAGTAGCCGGCTGTCCTTTCTTCAGCGGTCAGACCACCAAGCAGAGCGATCAGAGCGTTTATTTCATCGGTGCCATAGCGATCATCAATGGGTTTGTTTAGGCCATAAACAATATTGCACTCATTTTCTCCTGACTTGGAAAAGAAGAGTCTGATATCCTCCGGACCACTGATTTTGGCCGGCGGTGGGTTTTGGTTACCTGAGTTATCCGGCGATAACTCTTCTTCATTATCTTCAGCTACTGTAGAGTCGTCAGTTGAGACTTCATCATTCTCCTCTAGATTTTCCTCAGAGTTTTCACTTTCATTGGCTGGTTGATCGGAATCTATAACTAGCGTTGATACCATTTCATCATAAATTCTGCCATAGCCGCTGATTTCCAGTTTCTCGCCATTCTCCAAAGTGAAGATGGTATATTTTATGGGAATGGTTCCGATAGAGGATTGAATGACGAGTGCGGGGTGACCATTCACAGTGGTGGTAGTCTGTGTGTCATCACCGCCGGTGTGTGGCACACGTTGCAGGTACACGACCACTGCGTCTTTTCCATCTGGAGACAAGAGCTGGGTTTGGTTGGTATCATTTTTAATTTCCCAGTCGGATGGATATTGAAGAGAAAAGTTAGCGTAAGAATTATTGGTATAAGTACGCCACTCAATGTCGGCTGAAGAGTCGACAGGCAGGTTCAACACCGGCGCCGGATCCGGTTTCAGCCAATTGGTATAACCCCAGTAGAGGAGGATGACTATTAGGATAAGCCAAATTATCTTTTTCATAGGTTTAAGTTAGTAAATATGGTTATATTATAGCACTTCCTCACAAAAATAGCTAAAATTAGGCGTTAATTGATGAAAAAATATCATGAGGTTGACAATTTCGACAAAAGGGTGTATAATTCGATATTAAATAAGTAAGTTAAAAAAAGAAAGGTAAATTATGGAAGGATCATTGTGGTTTTATGTTGATCTGATCGTTGGTGTGCTTCTCTCTGTATGGATATTGTATGCTGGAGAGAGCGCTGTTGAGACACCGGGGCATGTTACTCGTTTGGTAGCGGAGAAAGAAAGTCCGTCACATATCCAAAAAGCGGGCTGGGGGTTTGTATGGAGACTTACTCAATCCTTCTACGATTATACGAAAGATTTGCTAGAAATTGAGTATCTGAGTCAAAAATTATACACTCAAAAATACTCACCGCCGGAAAAAAATAAGGATCAGGGGACTATCTCTAAGTCTCAACCCCCTAACGTCGAAGCAGATGAAGTAGTAGATGACATGGTTCTATTGATTGACGGAGTTCTCTATGGGCAACTACCGGAAGATGAGAGATCTCTACGAACTTTTTGGGAGAAGGGTTTTCGGCCACCGAAGAACGAAGAACAGGCGGGAGAATTTTACGCGCAGGACAAACTACATGACTTGCTTGATTCGTTCATGTTGGGAGTGCTACGCGAAGAGGCAGCCAATTTAACTTGGAAACATATTGTGTATTCCAAGGCTTCGTATGAGGAGGAGGTCAATAAGGTTATACGGGGCGAAAAAAGATTTACAGCTGCCATAAACAACCCCTTTATTTCTCTGGGGATACGGGACTGCTTCTGGTTTCAAATTCGCCTGCCGCAGTTGCCACAGAGTTTGGAAGACGCCTTGTATGCCATGGCAGTGGCCAAAAACAAAGGCGAGGCTGAAGAGGCGGCCGCCGAGTTTACCGCCAAAGCCAAGAGGGAGATATATAATGCCATGAATGAAAATAGAGAGGCAGCTCTTACCGAAGCTATTAGAGAGAGTAAGGGGACAATTATTCTGGACCTTAGTATGCTGACCAAAATATTTGGCGAAAAAGAATTCGGAGGTAGAAAATGACATTTACCATAATTTTGCCGTTAATAGCAATATTTTGGGCTATCTATCGTTTCTTTTATCGCAGGACAAAGAATGGTCGCGAAGTAGAAAGAAGACGAATTAAAGCGGTTGATCAAAAAAAGTTAGAAAAGATGGCTCCTGATGAAAGAAAGGCTCGTCTGCAGGAAATTAAAGACGAAACCAAGGCGAAAAAGGAAGAACAGAATAAAATCCTAGCCAAAAAAAAGAAAAGGATGATCAGTTTGGCGGTGGCAGGGATAATGCTGATAGTACTCTTTATCGCTTTTACTCCTTTTATGACATATTTCGCAGCGGAGAAAACGTGGTACTTCATCGGCGCGCTGATGTGTATCGCGGCTGTAGCCCTGTTAAACAGTCGAGGGGACAAAGACCGTAAAGAAGGAGATTATGGAGGGCCGATTTCTTTCTTGTTTATTCTGCTGATGGCCTATTTCGTCGGTTTGGCGGCGGATGATTACAGAGATCGCCCTGTTCCGGTGGTGAATGAGGAAGTGGTATTAGAAAACATACATGCCGCTTACAGAATTCGATCTGAAACCGAAGAATCGGTGATCGAATACCGCTTGCCGGATGGTGAAACTATTAAACGCCTATATAAAGAAGGAGTTTGGGAAGATGAGCTGGAGGCCTTTACAGCTTATAGAGTAATCAAGGGGAAGGCGACCGTTACGAAGCTATAAAAATTGAGAGTTTATCATAATGATAAACTCTCTTTTATTTTGTACGCCTACACCTTGTT
>JANLIN010000115.1 GCA_024654345.1 Candidatus Komeilibacteria bacterium | reverse complement strand
TACAATAAGAATTGTGCCTCCGGAACATGTAACCCGCTAACATGTAATCCGAAAGGAAAAATAGAGAGTTGTCCTCACACGACGGGAGCGGCCGTAGATATCGTGTGTAAAGGTAAGAGCTCTCGCGACTCATGTCAGGCTATCGTTAAGGAAATAATGCTGAACGCCGGCTTTTGTCAGCTGACAAAGGAAGCCTGGCATTTTGAATATCCGTTAAGCTCCTATAACGGTGGACCGTTGCGTGGATTTTCAAGCAAATGCACTATTGTCAAATAAAAAACAGGCTCGCAGAAAGGCCTGTTTTCTCTTTCTATTTAAGTAAATTCGCGATGATATTAACCAGTCGTTGATTGTTTACATACGACATCAATTCTGCTGTCCAATTCTCATTGCGGATATCCACTAGCGGATCAATACCGCGACCCTCTATCGGCTGATTGTCATCGCGTAGGGTAATACTGTGCACTAACTATATTTTGTAAGTTTCATCCTCACTGATCTGATTTTCCAGATCAAAGACAGCTTCAATAGTGCCCCAGCCGCGGCTGTTGGTGCCGACCAAAATGCCGACATTGAATTTTTTCAGGACGGCCGCCATGACCTCGGCGGATGACTGAGCTTTGTCATCTTGTAGAATGATGACTTTTTTGTAACGCACTAAACTTGGTAGCCAGCCGACCAAAGTTTTGTAGGGCGTATAATCGTCCTGATGGAATATTTCGTAGGCATAATGACCTTGACCGATAAAAGGTCCCAAAAAGTAAGGCATGATATCAACCGCGCCGCCAATATTGCCGCGTAAGTCCAGGATGAGGGTATTTAAATCGGTGAACTGATCAAAGTAATTGGCGACTTGTTGAAATTCGGTGAAGGTAATGGGGGAGAATTTCTTTATTGACAAGAGAAGGGTGTCTTTCTCTATTATTTCCCCGTAGACGGTAGCTTCAGTGCCATAGGTGTCATAATTTTCGCGGCTGTGTGGCTGGGTCAAAGTCTCTTGCGCTCTTTTTACTTTGGCCAACCTGTCGGCGGCGGCCTGTTTTTCTTCGGCCGAGAGGGAGGGATCGTTGAGTGTCTGGCTTAGCTCTTGAGCTTTATCTTCGGCGGCTATGGCAATTTTTTCCACACTGTCCTCTTTATCCACTCCGATTTCCTCGTAAAGGTCGGTTTCACGATCAATATTTTTTACATTATCCCACAGGGCCTGTTCTTTGGCTTCGGTATAAAGACCGCTTCGTCCCGCCGGCTGTAAATTATATAATACGATGGTAGCTAGATCGACGGCAAACTGTTTCTTTTCCTCTTCGCTCTCAATAGAACTGACTATTTGGCTCAACATGGATTTCAGTCCAGTTCTATTATCACCGATAGTCACCGGCGGTTTTTTTTCCAATTTTTCCGCCCCTAGTTTATAGAGCTCCACGATTTCCGCGTCAGGAGTAGTTTTCCAGTAGTGTTTTTTTATTTTGTCAAAAATTTCTAGCAAGAAAGCCACGTGTTTTTCGGTCGTTACCTCTTGTTCGGCGCGGACGGAAAGATTGCCAAACAGAGGTTGGTAAAAAATAAGTCCGGCGGAGCCGATGATGACCAATATTAAGACCATCGCCAGAGGAACATTCCAGCGAGGGGGGATTTGATAGCTCCGATTAAAAAAGTTTTTAACCTTTTCGGTCTGCATGGTTAATATTATAGCATATGGGGGGAGAGGGGGCGCCAGAGGCGCCGAAGCGAGGAGGTGAGGAGGCGAGGAAGCGTGGAGGCGAGGTCTGCGATCATTGTCATCTCTTCGCTTCCTCGCTTCAACGCTTCGGCGCTTCATCTCCCAGGCTTTCCGTTAGAGACGGGGCGTGATATTATTCCTAGTGTTTATAACTGATATTTACGTATGAAGAAACTTACGCTGTGCTTTTTAAAAGAAAATAATAAACTCCTATTAGGGATGAAAAAAAGAGGTTTTGGCGCGGGACGGTGGAATGGATTTGGAGGCAAGCTGGAAGACGGTGAATCCATTGTGGAGGCTGCCAAAAGAGAAACTAGGGAAGAGTGCGGACTGGAAGTTATCGACCTGGATCTTCGAGGCCGAATGGAATTCAATTTTATAACGACCGGGGAACGGCTGGAAGTTTTTGTATTCTTGATTACACGTTTTTCGGGTAAGCTAGTGGAAACAGAGGAGATGAAGCCATGTTGGTTTGAACAGACGAATTTGCCACTGGATGAAATGTGGCCGGATGATCGGTTTTGGCTGCCATTATTCTTGGCGGATAAGAAATTCCGGGCGGAATTTACTTTTGGTGATGAGGAACGGATAGTAGAGCAGAATATCGTTGCAGTTGATGACATAGCGTATGAATAAATATTTATCAATCGATTCACCGGAAATAATCACACTGCTGAAAGGCGGTAGTGTTGGTTTCATGCCGACAGATACTATCTATGGCTTGGTGGCAAGCGCTTTTCGATCCGCGGCCATAGAGAGAATATATGAACTCAAAAAAAGGTCGGTTGAC
>JANLIN010000109.1 GCA_024654345.1 Candidatus Komeilibacteria bacterium | reverse complement strand
AGCGAGGAAGTGAGGAGGCGATAACGATACCCGAGCGACACCGAATAACGAAACCCGATTGAACTCGGTGACGGTGTCGGGGACGGTGACGCAACCCGTCTATTCTGTGGGTTAACAATAGGTTTTCAAGCGGGCCTCGACACCGATACCCGAGCGACACCGAATAACGAAACCAGATTGACACCGTATAGTATTATTACAGATCTTCAATCCGCGGCAACCAGCTACTTCTATTGCCCTCTTCATCCACCTCAATAATCTCTTCTTGAAATTTATCGCCTCCCAAAGATACTCTTGCCTCCTCAAAGTGAGATTCATTCAGCTCGCGCACAAATGTTGAAACCTCGTTCAAATAACCATCATAATTGTCGGTCACCGGGTACGATAAATACAACTGATCTTGCGCCCGCGTCACCGCCACATAAAACAAGCGCCGTTCCTCTTCCAGACCGCCCTCCTCATGCAAGGCACGCTGGTTGGGAAAAGCATTGTTGACCAGATTCATGACAAAAACCACTTTCCACTCCAATCCCTTGGCTTGATGGATGGTAGTGAGTACCACTCTCTCGTCATCGTAATTATCAACCTGACCCTTGGTCACGCCAAACCCCTCTTGCAAAGTTACCTCACTGATAAAAGCACCGGTACTATCATAACTCTCCGCGAATAAGGCCAGCTGTTCCAAGTCTTCCAATCTATCGCTCCAGTCAGGGTACTGCATTTCCAAATAGTTGCGATACTCCGATCGGCACACGGCTCTGACAAGTACCGCCGGACTCTCCCAATCTCTTTCTTTGTGCAAAGCTAGGAAGATCCTTTGCAAATTCTGCCAGCCAGTAGCGGCTTTTGCGCTCAAGACCGATGAAATATCAATATTCGCCAGGTCATCTGGTCCCGTGAGATGGCTGTTTTTCACCGTCTCAATAATTCTCTCTGCCGTAACGGGGCCGACCCCCACCTGCAAAGATAAAACGCGCGTCCAGCTGATATCGTCTTTGACATTGTGAACTAGTTTTAAGAAAGCCACGACATCTTTGATATGAGCTCTTTCAAAAAAGCGAACGCCACCCCGATATTCGTAGGGTATATCTTTTTTGTTCAGTTCCATTTCCAGTACCTGTGAGTGGTGGGCCGCTCGAAAAAGCACCGCCATTTCATTAAGCGGCACGCCTTCGTCACGTAATTGTAGCATCAATGAAGTTATGAACTGAGCTTCTTGCCGCGGACTGCCACAAGTAACGACTTGCGGCTTGGCTAGTTGTTTTTTGACACTGCGCAGTTCTTTCACAAACTGTCTTTGATTATTGGCGATCACGTCATTGGCCAGCCGTAAAATATCCGGTGTGGAACGGTAGTTGGTTTCCATTTTGAAAGTTTTGCTGTCCGGAAACAGCTGAGGGAACTCCAGAATATTGTCTATATCCGCCGCCCGGAAGGAATAGATACTCTGCGCGTCATCACCGACCACCAGCACATTACCATGGTGAGAAGCCAACAAACGAATAATTTGCGCTTGCAGGTGATTGGAATCCTGATACTCATCCACCAAGATATAGCGAAATTGCTCGGCCAATTTACGACGTACCGACTCCGCCTCTTTTAACAAGCGTAGCCAATTGACCAGTAAGTCATCAAAATCCATGACATTAGCGCTCTTCTTTTTTTTGTCGTAAAGATTGGCCACACTTTGAATCTTGTCCAGTAATTCAATCCATCTTGGGTGACGTTGCAGGATAACATCTTCCAGCTCTTTCCCGGAATTTCTACTATAGCTGATTAGATCCTGCAAAACCGCGGCGGAGGGAAATCTTTTTTGTGTAGCATCTATCTCCAATTCTTTAACAGTCATTTTAATCAAGCTACGCGAATCCTCCGAATCCAAAATATTAAAATTTGATTCATAATCAATTACTTTGGCGTACTTACGCAAAATCCGGTTGGCAATATGGTGATATGTCCCCGCCCACAATCCTTCCGGATAATTATGCAGTAAACTTTCCACCCTGGTAATCATTTCCCGAGCGGCCTTGTTGGTAAAAGTCAAAAGTAAAATTTGTTGAGCCGGAATCCCCTGTTCCAATAAATGAGCAACTCGATAAACCACCGTTCTGGTTTTACCCGAACCGGCACCGGCCAATACCAAACAAGGGCCGTCCGCTTCGGTGACAACTCGATACTGCTCATCATTCAATTCGGCGCGATATTCCACCTTGGGTTTACCAGCGCCGTCATCGGCTTTGATTTTGTATACTTTCATAGAAGGAGTAAGAAAGTCGAGAAAATGAATAGGCCTCGACTAGCTTCGGAGATTAATTTCATACTCCATTTGTTCCAAACGCTTCAAATTTCTCTTGGCGTCATCGAATTTCTGCCGCAAACTACCGGTTAAATACAGCTGTAACATAAATCCTACTATCTCCTCGGTTATTTCCCGATATATTTTCAATACCTGATTATGGCCAGCACTACTGCGTAAGACTGCCTGCCGGACCAGTTCCCCGGTCACGTCAGCCAGACCGCCGATATACTCTTCCGGCCCGATTTCACCAGCCGGAAATTGGGCCACTCTTTCTTCCCGTACTATGGCGGCAAATAATTTGGCTTCCACATACTCTTCCACCGCCGCCTTGTAGGATCCTTCAAAGCGCAGGCGCTGTCCTTTATTATACTTGGAATTGAGCTGACGCAATATTTTATCCGCCGCTTGAAGCTGACTGTCGGCCTTCGCCTTATCTTGCCGGTGCAGGGCAAAAATAGCTTCCTTGGAGGCTTGCAATAAGTGCCGCGAAGTTTCAATGATGTGATTGCGTTCTTTCTGATACTGATTTAGTTCACGAGAAATTTTTTGCAATACTTTTTTAGGTAGCATATTTTTTGGTAAATGTTTAGTTTTTCTCTATTTCTTTGATCTCAATAACTTCGCCCTTTCGTCGGGGACGTTGTCCATAATAGTGACTTGAATATTTTTTTACCCTCTGCCGAACGATAGGAACAAAAAGCAAAATTCCCACCAGATCAGTAATTATACCGGGAAAAATCAGAAGCACTCCGCCCAACATGATAAGAAAGCTGTTAACCAAAACATCTTCCGGCCATTCGCCCCGACGCAATCTGTCCGTGGTGTTGCTCCAGACCAATATTCCTTGATGCCGTACCACCGCCATACCGAGCAGCGCCGATACCAGGATCCATCCCAAAGCATCCCACGCTCCCACGACCGCTCCTATCTGCCAAAGCAACAATAGCTCTAAAACGGGCAATATTACGATAAGAAAGATTATTTTTTTCAGCATATGAGTGTCTGACCATTATAGCCCATCGTCGCCAATAAGCCAAAATAGAACTATCTACTCATCTTTTTTTACATTGATCTATTTAAAGTCTTTACTTTTTTCACAGAAACGAGTAATATGTTTTTTATCCGTACATATAATTAGGAGGTTCATATGAATGAGAGGTTTATCCAAACTATTCAAAGTCACCGGAGGAAAAAGGTTAAGGTAACAGTCGTCACACCCGAAGACACGAATATCGTGGTAGGAGTTTTAACGGCCTGCAATGACCAAGGCATCACGGTTCATCGTGATGATATGGGAGGTTTGCCCCAACGAATTGAGTTCGCCGCCCACGAGAAGTTCATATCGGCTATTCACCTAGACAATGGGCAGGATATTTATTCGGCCGATATTAAGTTTCCAACCAAATTTGAACGGGCTAACTTGCGACTCATTCAACTGAATGGTCAAGAATTGGCCGGCGGTTTAAATTTCGCCAAATAACCAAATTTAACCCAGCCTCTCGCGAGAAGCTGGGTTATTATTTTTCCCAGTCTAGTCTAGACAAATACAGACATTTGGTTTACTATGCCCTCTGTAAACAGTCATAACTATTCAATCTCTATGTCTTTACAAATCGGCATCGTTGGACTACCCAATGTCGGCAAATCGACGCTCTTCAAAGCTTTAACCAAAAAACAAGTTGACGCCGCCAACTATCCCTTCTGCACCATTGATCCCAACGTCGGCGTCGTTACCGTCCCCGACCAGCGCCTCGATCAACTGTCGCAAACATCCCAATCGGCCAAAACCTTGCCGACGACCATTGAATTTGTCGATATCGCCGGCCTGGTCAAGGGTGCCGCCCAGGGCGAAGGTCTAGGTAATAAGTTTCTTTCTCACATCAGAGAGGTGGACGCCATTATTGAAGTGGTCCGCCACTTTGAAGACAGCAATATCATTCACGTCAGTGGTCAAGTAAATCCTGAGGATGACAAACTGGTGATTGAGACCGAATTGGCACTGGCAGACCTTAGTACCGTCGAAAAAAGATTGTCCAAGCTAAAAAGTGATTCCAAGGGCAAAGCTGATAAAGCCATTTTAACTCACGTGGCGCTATTGGAAAGTATTTTGAAAATCCTCGGCGAGGGAAAGCAAGCTCGGGAAATGGATTTTACCACGGAGGAACTCGATTTCGTGAAACAACTTTCATTACTGACAATGAAGCCCCTTCTTTATGTCAACAATATTGACGAAAAGGAAATCGGCACCGTTCCCGACAGCGATAATACGATAAATATTTGCGCCAAATTAGAATCGGATCTGGCTGAGCTACCGCCCGAAGAAGTCCAACAATATCTTGAGGCCGCCGGACTACATCAAACTGGGCTGGATCGACTGATCGTGGCCAGTTATAAACTCCTGGAGTTGATCACTTATTTTACTTCCGGTCCGCAAGAATCACGCGCCTGGACAATCACTGCCGGCACCAAAGCCCCACCGGCCGCCGGCGTGATCCACACCGATTTTGAGAAGGGTTTCATCCGCGCCGAAGTCATCAATTGGCAAGATTTTGTGCAGCAGGGCGGAGAGCACGGCGCCAAAGAAAAGGGGCTGATGCGCCTGGAGGGAAAAGAATATGTCATGCAGGATGGAGACGTCTGCCACTTTCATTTCAATTAACGTTTTTTACAATCACAAAGCCTGTGAATCACCCTTTGGACGACTTATCCACTATCTGAATTTGACAACAGATTATATAATGGTAAAGTAGTTTATTCATTCATTAACATCCGAGGAGGAATTTTGCAAGTACGCCCATCGCACCATCTATTTCGCGCCTTCATGTACAAAATGCGACTTATCCGTATTTTAGTGTGTTTCAGTCGCGACAAGGCCAAAATTAATTCACAAGCAAATCGCTCTTCCTATCAACGAGGAAGACGATTCTGAAGATGCACTTTCGGTATATTTAAAAGGTACAATTATGGCACAAAATATACGAAAGGAGGTGATCCTACGAGGTTGTTAACCGCCAGGGCTGACTAACCCTGGCTATCCATACATTATGGATATCGGCTTTAGTTCGAGCCTCCCCATCTAATGAGGCTCTGAAAATTCAGAAAAATAATACTCCCACTGGTTTAACTGGTGGGAGTATTTAATTTAAAATGCAAAGGTGAGATTAGAACCATGGTCACTGCATTCGATGAGAGAACGGGTATTAATTTAACAGGTAATATTGCGCTTGCAGTTTGAATGTACCGTACGTAACCTTGACTTTTCTCAAAAAATATGCTAACATGTTAACAGAGTCGCTAAAAGACTCGAAAAAATAAAAAACAAAAATAAAAAAATGAACGTAATTAGTCGTACCGCTACCTATCATTTTAGCAACCAACAACGACCTCGACCGGCACGCTCATTTTGGAGTGTGTTTTTTAACATCTGTGCCGTCGCCATATTGATAGTAATGTCAGCAAAATTACTCAGCTGGATGGAAACCTCTCTTTCTCAATCCATACAGCCCGCCACCGCCGCCACTGAAGCTCATTCTACTTATGATCTTTATCGATATTACAATGTATCGGAAGATGGCTATATTCAGCCGGTTGATTCACTACACCCCGATCTCAACGGGTAAAGACCACTGTATTGGACCCTGTGCTAGCGCCAGTCGGCTCTGCTCATAGGGTCTAAGCACCCCCGTTCCTTAAAGAAAAGAATCTGTCACCAGCGGAAATTTATTTCCGATAAAATAATTTAGACAGATCACAAGGACTAGCTATCTTTTCTTTTTGTAAACACTCAATGTTGCGAGGGCCACTCAAAACAAAAGAAAAACAAAAAGAAAAACAAAAATCGCTCTACGGAGCGTTTTTTGTTTACGAAGTAAAAAGCGGCTAATTATTTAACCGCTTTCTTGCTTTTTTTTGGCTGATCGCCGCTGAATCTTGGACACGCTTGATAAAGTCTTTCCAGTAAATCCGGACGCTTATATTTGCGAATCACCTTTTCAGCAAAACGAAAATCTTTTGCTACTTTACTCTCCACCGCTTGAGCTATTACTCCATTCACTATTTCATTGTCAATGACGTTTAAATCTACATCTATATCCGCCAGCGGTAAATCACGAATCCGAATAAAACAGCTACCTCCACTTCGAAGTTTAAATTCGATGTATTGCATAATATACTTTCCTATAATGTACTATTATAAAATATTTTTGCGCCCTAACTATAACATCATCGCGTCACCAAAGCTGAAAAAACGATATTCTTTGTCCACTGCCTGCTTATAAATCCGCTGTATCTCGGCCAGACCGTCTTTATCATACTTGTGCTGCAACCAGGCCGACACCAGCATCAGCAGACTGGATTTGGGGAGATGAAAATTTGTTATCAATCCGTCAATCATTTTAAATTCATAGCCCGGATAAATAAAGATGTCGGTACTGCCGCTCAGCTGTTCAGTCATAGCGACCGACTCCAATACTCGCGCGGTGGTAGTTCCGACGGCAATAATACGCCTATTTTGTGTCTGTGCTAGCTTCAATCTCTCCCAGGCCTCCGGTGACACGGTATAAAATTCGCTGTGCAATTTATTCTCCTCTACCACCTCGTCTTGCAAGGGAGCAAAAGTGCCTAGTCCGACATGCAAACTGACGGTTTCTATATCAACGCCGAATTGTCGCACTTTGTCCAGCAATTCAGAAGTGAAGTGTAAGCCCGCCGTCGGCGCCGCCGCCGATCCCGGGTTGTGCGCGTAAACAGTCTGATACCGATCTCTGATCGAGGGATCATCCACTGTTTTGATATAGGGCGGCAAAGGCGTCTGGCCAATCTTCTCGGCCTCCTCAAACACTTTCTTCGTCGGCAGATTGAAACGAACCAACCAGTGTTTATCTTTTTTCTGGATCAGTTCGCCGCGCAGTATTTCACTCAACTCTATTATTTGACCGGCTTGAACACGACCGTGCCCAACCAAGCATTCCCAGTGGTAATCATCCTGCGGTCGAAGTAAAAAAACCTCCATCTTACCACCCGTCGAGACGCGCCGTCCGATTAACCGCGCCGGAAAGACCTTACTATCATTTAATACCAAGACATCCCCGGACTGCAAATATTCTGTTAAATTATAAAAGTGCCGGTGCTCAATCCGTCCCTCTAGATAAACCAACAATCGCGCGTGATCGCGTGGTTCTGCCGGCGACTGGGCTATCAAGGACGATGGTAGTATATAATCAAAATCTGAAACTTGCATGAATGTAATTTAGCTACAAACGCCTAAAAAGTCAAAAGGCGGTGTTTTTTGTGCTATAATTTCTCTATGTTGACCTATATTCTATTTGTCGTCGGGCTAGCCTTACTTATCAAAGGCGCCGACTGGTTGGTGAAGGGTTCATCATCCCTGGCACACAAATTGAACATCCCCAATATTATAATTGGGCTCACGATTGTATCTTTTGGCACCTCCTTGCCCGAATTGATAGTAAGCATCTTTGCCTCCCTAGCCGGCACCACCGATGTCGGACTAGGCACAATCGTCGGTAGTAATATTTCCAACATCGCTTTGATTTTGGGCGCCACAGCGCTGATATTCCCCCTGTCAGTCCGTAAATCAACCACCTGGCAAGAAATTCCGTTTAGCATTTTAGCTATTTTGATACTTTGGTTCACCGTCAGCGATAATTTTTTCAATGACACTACGCGCTCCATCATTTCGCGGACTGACGGCATAATCTATCTCATCTTCTTCGGATTGTTTGTGGCCTACATGATCTTTGTCTTCCTAAAACACAAAAAATTGAAGCTGGAAGAAGAGATTATTTCCGTTCACAGTCCGCTGATGATCAGTGGTTTAATTATCGTCGGCTTGGCCGCTCTGTATTTTGGTGGCCAGTGGGTGGTAAATGGTGCGGTAGAAATAGCGCGTTACTTCGGCTTGAGCGAATTCGTCATCTCCGCCACTATTATTGCCGTCGGCACATCTCTGCCAGAGCTGGTGACCTCACTGGTCGCCGCCTTCCGAAAAAATCTGGATTTGGCGGTTGGTAATATTGTCGGCTCCAACATCTTCAATATATTTCTGATACTTGGCCTATCCTCTGTTATCCAGCCAATCACCGCCACGGCCCTCATCTCGCTAGATCTGGCTTATCTGATGGGACTGTCGCTCATTCTTTTCGCTTTTCTTTTTATTGGCAAGCGCTATGAACTGGATAGATGGCAAGGCGCTGTCTTCTTACTCATCTACGGCGGTTACATTACTTTCCTACTTATCCGCTAAAAAACCCTTCCAACTGTCTGGAAGGGTAAATTACATCAATCTCTGCTGCAAATCATCTGGCGGTTTCAAACCTAAGTGCTTGTAGCCATTCTCCGTTATCATCCGACCGCGCGGCGTGCGCATCAGTAGGCCCAACTGCATCAGGTACGGCTCGTAAATCTCTTCCACCGTGCCGGTTTCTTCACCGGTCGCGGCCGCGATTGAACTTAGACCCACGGGACCGCCTTTGAATTTTTCCACGATGATTTCCATGATGCGACGATCGACGGCATCTAGTCCCGCGCCATCTATCTCCATCATTTGCAAAGCTTCATGCGCCAACGCATGGGATATTATCCCGTCACCCTTTACCTGAGCATAATCACGAACTCTCTTCAAAAGACGATTGGCCACCCGCGGTGTCAGTCGTGATCGTTCCGCCAGCAGTTCCGCCGCCCCACTATCAATCTCAATTTTCAAAATCATTGCCGACCGAGTTATTATTTTTTTTATATCTTCTTTATTATAATAAGTGAGATGGTAGGTAGCGCCAAATCTATCACGCAGCGGCGAGGAGAGTAAATTATAACGCGTTGTCGCTCCTAAAATTGTGAAGCGGGGCAGATCCAGGCGCAGAGTTCGCGCTGACGGTCCTTTGCCAATTATAATATCGAGAGCATAATCTTCCATGGCCGGATAAAGCACTTCCTCAATTAATTTATTCAATCGATGTATCTCATCGACAAAGAGAATATCTCCCTCCTCCAAGTTAGTTAAGATGGCCGCCAAATCACCGGCCTTCTCAATCGCCGGGCCGGATGTAACTTTGATATTCACCCCCATCTGCTTAGCTATTATATGCGCCAGAGTGGTCTTGCCTAATCCGGGCGGACCATAAAGCAAAACATGCTCCACCGGTTCAGAGCGACGGCGAGCGGCTTCCATAAAGATATGGAGACTATCCTTAATTTTATTTTGCCCGATAAATTCTTCCAGACTCTGGGGTCGCAAAGTCAAATCAAGCACATTATCCGTACTCTGCGCCTCACCACTGGTTAACCTATCGACTTGGTCTTCAGTCTTCATAATATAGTAAAAATAGCACCTTTCAGGAGAAAAAACAACTATCAACCTTTCTTCTCAGGACATAAAACCCCGTCCCAACCGTTTCTTTATGATAACTGATTACTTACAATCCTAGCTGATAATAATCCTACATCAATTATATTTTTAATAGTCAACATATGACTGGATTAGATAGCGCTGTAGTTAAATTAAAAAAACCAACTCAGGACTTCCCTCGTCAGTATCAATGAATCAATTCTTTTTATATATAGATAGTGCCGTATAAACTACAACGTCTATGGTGAAACTGTCCGTCGGACCACGTGTCTCAGGACATTCTTCGCTGACGCGAAGATAATAGATATAATTCAGAGTGGCCTGCCGAGTCATACTTGGCCTGCCATTCGTAGCGCAACGTACTGCGACTACGATATTCTTATTGTCCTTCTTCGCTAAAGCTTGGTCCTTCGCTGAAGCTACGGACCATGTATCTCAGGACATTCTTCGCTGACGCGAAGAATGGTGGGTGCAGAGGGATTTGAACCCCCGACCGTTTGCTTAAGAGGCAACTGCTCTACCAACTGAGCTATGCACCCACGTCGCCCAGCCCTTCGCGAAGGGCTGGGCTCCTCTTATCTCTTTCACTTAACTCGCCTACGGCGGGCCCAAGTGAAAGAGATTCTATACTATAGCTTGTCAATGCTCCCCGAAACATCTTACGTTTATCGTCATACGGGTTGCGTTATTCCGACACTGTTTGAAGATTGTCATCCTGTTTACACTGAACCAAAACAAAGTATCTACAGACGAGGCGAGACGAGTGGTTCAGTAAAACTTTTATAGTCTATCAGAAAGTAACGTCCATTTCAACCTGGTGCTCTCGACAGGATTCGAACCTGTAACCTCTTGGTCCGAAGCCAAGCACTCTATCCAGTTGAGCTACGAGAGCAGTTATCAGCACAGTGAGGTGATTTTAACAGATTATAGTCAGTATGACAATACTCCCCTGAGCATTGCAATCTCGAACATAGTAAGCTAAAAATGAAGCACCACATTAACAAAACTTGGAGGCTCAATGAAGCCAAATGCAGAGGTTGTCCTTAAAACACTAACCACTCATAAATATGAGTGGTTATTCATTCATAAACTTGACATAAACAGGCTTTTATGCTAGTATCTTTTTAAGGTCTCTACTTACCTATTAAATTTGTAGATATGGGGTGAATTGAGCAACTCCCTGAATGCCACCAAGGAAAAAAATTATCACGGCATCGCACGGTGCGATAAAATTCTTTAAAAATGAAAACAATAACAAAAATCGGGAAAGATGCTTTAACTAAGTATTTTTCCAAGAAACCAGCTTTTATGAAAGAGCTGAGAGAGAAATGGTTTACAGAGGTTATTTTCTCTAAAAAACCCATTGACCTTTCAACGTCTTTGGACACTGATTTTGAACAAAAGCTTCCTACCAATTACAGCTTCTACAAAATGTGGTCAATCGAAATCGGGATGCTTTCTTTAGAATTAAAGAAAGACCAAACCCTATTAAAAGGGATCTCAAAAAAGCTGAATAAACTACAAAAGGAAGATGGCCCGTCGCACATCATTGCAGGTGAGAGAATTACTAGAAATTGTACAATCCCGGAAGTAACTACCACCTATACAATCTATCGCCTCACCGAAGATCAAGAACTTGAGATTTATTTTGATTACTTACTTCCTTCTATAACTAAAAGGAATAAGAAATTAAGAGAAAATCTTGAGCAGTCAAGATGGGCAGAGGAGAAATCTCTTCAAGAATTTGAAGAGCTGGACAGTTAATAAATTGGAACCACTCATAAATATGGGTGGTTCTTTTTTTTAGTACTAAATTATTTCCGGCAGACCAAAAATAGAGAGCGCTATCGTGTAAAACAGTATTGTGCTGGTTGTAACGACAAAAGCGATTTTTACGGGATCGTTCATGTATTTGGAAAATTAAAAAGATGGGCCAAAAGGTTCATCTTTGTCAGCTCACAGCTGAGTGTCTATATATTATCATAGCGCTTGAACGACTACAAGATGATCGTGTTTTGGGTTGACAAAACCACCATTCTCATGTAAATTAAGTAACGTTATCATTATATATATTATCCGCACTATGAACGTTACCGAGCTGGCACGCCGTTTGAAAGTGCCGACCAAAGAACTGCTTGAGACTCTGCCGGAGCTCGGTTTTGATATTGGCAAGCGCGCTATCAAAGTTGATGACCGTCTGGTGGACAAAATCATCCGCGCCTGGAGCGAACGAAAGAGACGCGCTTCCATGTCCGAACAAGAGGCGAAAATTAAAGAAGTTAAGCTGGGTGACAAAGACGAAAAAGCAGCTGACGCTCCGGTCGTCAAAATCCCGGACACTATTGTCGTACGAGAATACGCGGAAATATTGCAAGTGCCGGTCAATAAGCTGATGATTGAACTGATGAAAAACGGCATCATGGCGACCTTGAACCAAGCCATAGATTTTGAAACCGCCAATATTATCGGCGAAGATCTGGGCTTCAAAATAGAAAGATTGAGCGCCGAGGAAAAGGAAGCTGCCGCCGCGGTTGGTCAGGATTTGAAATTGAAAGAGATTATTCGCCAGCGCGCCGCCACCACTGATCGCCCCCCGGTAGTGATTGTCATGGGACATGTGGATCATGGCAAAACCACAGTTCTGGACGCGCTCCGCGAAACCAATGTTATCGGCTCTGAGTCCGGCGGGATTACACAGCATATCGGCGCCTATCAAGTAGAGCTAAACGGTCGTATTATAACTTTCCTAGACACTCCCGGACATGAGGCTTTCAAAGCCATGCGCTCACGCGGCAGTAAGGTGGCTGATGTGGCGGTCATCGTAGTGGCGGCCGATGATGGACTACAACCACAGACTATTGAAGTTATTACTCTCTGCCAAAAGGAAAATATCCCCTTTATCATCGCTATTAACAAGGTAGATAAAGAAACGGCCGATATTGATCGGGTCAAAACCGAATTAGCCGAAATAAACCTCTCCCCCGAAGATTGGGGTGGCAAAACCATCTGCGTCCCGATTTCCGCCAAAAAGAAAGAGAATCTGGATAGTCTCTTGGAGATGATACTATTGGTGGCGGACGTGGAGGAATTAAAGGCCGATCCGGAAGGATTGGCCGCCGGTACGATTATTGAAACCCATAAAGACAAAAATGAAGGTCCGGTAGCCACGGTCTTGGTCCAAACAGGGACCTTGCGTTTGGGCAATTTGGTAGTAGTAGGCGATGTCACCGGCAAAATTAAAGCAATCAAAGACGAGTATGATAAAAATTATGACAGTGCCCCACCGGGCAAACCGGTAAAAATTCTGGGCTTGAAAAACACGCCCGAAGTAGGTGATGTTTTGGAAGTCGTTGATGATATACGGTTGATCAAACAAAAACATAAGCATAAACATATGTCCTCTGGCTCAACCATCACTGGCGCCAGTAGTGATGATGAAGCGGAAATACCCACCTTACCACTGATATTGCGTACCGACGTAGTGGGTTCCCAAGAAGCCATCATAGAAGCCTTGTCGAAACTTAATTCTGACAAAACGCGAGCGAAAATTATTAAAAAAGGACTGGGCTATATTACCGATGTCGATATTATGGAAGCAGAGAATTCCGGCGCTATGCTGATCGGATTTCATGCCAAACCTTCAAAGAGTGCCGAACAACTGGCACGCGATAAAAAAATCACCATCCATCAGTACGAAATAATATATAAACTTCTGGAAGAAGTAAAAACCGAGCTGGACAAGATTAAAACTCAGCAAACTACCCGCGTTGAACTCGGGCAGATAAAAGTACTGGCGATTTTCAAAACCGCCAAAGACCATATGATAGTCGGTGGCGAAGTTACCAAAGGAAAGGTAACGCCCAATACAGTAGTGAAAGTGGTGCGTAACGGCGAAACGCAAGACTTGGGGAAATTGGCTGAACTGCAGTCAAGTAAAGAAATAGTAACCGAGGTCGCCGCCGGGCAACAGTGTGGTCTGCGCTACAACGGTCGCCCGATTATCGAAGTCGGCGACACACTGGAGGTCTATCAAGAAAAAACGGAGTAATGAGTCAGCGCACGGAACAACTCGCTTCACTGATACAGCACAATCTCAATGAGATTTTGATCAGAGATATAGAACTCCCGCCGAATATTTTTGTCACCATTACTCGTACAGATGTCACACCTGATTTAAGCTGGGCATTCATCTACATCAGCGTCCTACCGGAAGGAAGGCAGGGTACCGCCCTCACCGCCCTGCAAAAACAAGCCCGCGCCATGCAGACAAAGCTCAATCGTACTCTCCACTTGGCAAAATTTCCCCGACTACGTTTCAAAATAGATGAGGTAGAGTTGAAGGCCAGAGAGATCGATGACGCCATCAACAAACTGCACCAATAAAATACTCATATAAAAAAAGACCGAGTTTTACTCAGTCTTTTTGTTTAGCTTCAAAACCCTTACTAGCAGATCGTTAAACTCTCCGCTATACATTGGCAACTGACAGAAAAAAACATTACTTCTGGCCAGAAGCATCCCTACGTTGTCATCTTTGCCACAGAGAGCGCTCTCTTTGGCTAGGCTGGCCACTATCACCACAGCGCCTTCACTATCCGCAAAGTCTAGAGCCTCAGTCAGACGCTCGACTTTATCTTCGGCTTCATTATAGCTAAGGTCTACTATAATGAGTCCTTTTCCGGCCGCCTCAATCAGGCGCGCACACGACCGTAGCATATTGTAGTAGATTTCGGTGTTATAGCCAGGTACTAGTATCATTGTAGCCTTTTCGGTTGTTTTAAATTACTTTGGTTTGATATCAGACATTACACCTCACCCTGACTAATGTCAAGGCGGTTATTTCTGGGGAAAACAGTGTTGTTAACGACTTTTTAGAGCTATAATTAGCCAAAATTTAGTTTTTTTCCGCTATCAACCCGAACTCACCTCACCCCACTCTCATTGACAAACAGCTATAATTAGCCTAAACTGGCAGACTGACTATTTTTATGAATGACAAAGTTGCCTATCAAATCAAAGAAGCTCTGTGCAATGCCCAACGGGTAGCTGTTATCTGCCACCAAGACCCGGACGGTGACGCTCTTGGTTCTTTAACCGCCCTCCGTGATTTATTAGGTAACTGGAATATTCCCACCACACTGTTTTGCGCTACACCGGCTCCGGCTCAATTCAACTGGTTACCATATTATCGCGAAATCATTTCACTGCCAGCGACACTCAGTGACGTTCAACATGATATCATCGTGGTACTGGACTCCGGCAGTTTGAGCTATGCCGGCGTGGAAGAGATAATCAACGATCTCAACTACGATTTTAAGCTTATTAATATCGATCACCACGCCACCAATTTGCAGTTTGGTGGTTTCAACTATGTCATCAAAGAGGCCAGCTCCACCTGTGAGGTTATCTATGATCTGTTACAGCTATGGCAACACCCTCTAAACAGCAACATCGCCACCTGTTTGCTCAACGGCATTATGACTGATACAAGCGGTCTTAATAATCCGGCTACCAGTCCCCAAGCCTTATCGGCGGCCGCCACCCTGATGAAGCACGGCGCAAATTTTCAGAAAATAATCACTTACAACGTTCGTATCATGCCCGCCAATCTGTTACGTCTCTGGGGCGTGGCCTTACAACGTCTGGTTTACAATTCCAAGCTAAACTGTGTCAGTACATATTTAACACGTAATGACTTTATTGACCATGAAATTGATTTCAATAAAACCGAAGGGCTATCAAATTTTCTAGCCACTATGGGTAATGTCAGATTTACCATGCTACTGGTGGAAACTGGCGATGGCCACATACAAGGCAGTTTACGGACCACCCGTGACGATACCAATGTTGCCGCCTTGGCGATGTCTTTTGGCGGCGGCGGACATAAGAAAGCGGCCGGCTTTACTATTACCGGACGGTTGGCCTATAATAATGAAGCTATTACAGTCGTTTAAGCTATTCAAGTAAATTATAAAAATTAAAGAATAATTATGTATCTCATACCCACCGTTATAGAAAAATCAAATTACGGCGAACGCGCCTACGATATATATTCGCGTTTACTCAAAGAGCGTATAATTTTTTTAGGTACGCCTATAAATGATACTGTTTCCAACGCTGTTATCGCTCAGATGCTCTTTCTGGACAGCCAAGATAACAAGAAGGATGTCAAACTGTATATCAACTCACCGGGCGGCTCTGTCACCGCCGGTATGGCAATCTATGACACAATGCAGTACATAAAATCAGATGTCTCAACAATTTGCATCGGCACAGCCAGTTCCATGGGAGCCTTCCTTTTAACGGCCGGCGCCAAGGGCAAGCGCTTTATCCTTCCCAATGCTGAAGTTATGCTTCATCAAGTCATGGGTGGAGCCGAAGGTCAGGCTACGGATATCAAGATCAGAGCGGAACACATATTAAAAATTAAGGAACGTCTCAACCGACTCTTGGCTAAACACACCGGTCAAACCATTAAAAAAGTAGAGGAAGACACCGAGCGCGACTTCTTTATGAACGCTGAAGAAGCCGTTAAATACGGTGTCGCCGATAAAATTATTTCTTGAGCTACCGTGTAGCCAACGATGCTTATCGTCACATAAAAAAGCCGGCGCCGGTTGTTTGATATTTTACCGGAACCATGCTACGATAACTTTGCACTTTTTATTAACTAATAGCTTTGATAGCCAACGGATATAGAAAGTACGCGAAAGATAGATTTTAGGCTGTTTTTTCCGCAATTCACTATGACATTTACTATCTATTCTCTTTTTGAGAACTATCTCTACCAGCATATAACAAGTCCATTTTTCAGTGGCTTGTTTTATGACGCTCGCCTACTTAGAGTCGCCTAAAGGCTCCCCCCCTCATCTCCTCTATCAAAGCTACCCTTGAAAGGTAATTTATATGTCCACCATCTTCTGGGTTGTGGCTTTGCTAGTAGTCGCCGCTTGTTTTGGCGCTATCGGCTATATGATCCGCAAATATATGGCCCTGCGTACGGTCGATTCCGCCGAACGCAAAGCCGATGATATCCTTACCGAAGCCCGCACCAAGCAAAAAGAAATCCTGCTTGAAGCCAGTGATAAATCTATCAAGATCATCGACAAGGCCAAACAGGAAGCCGAAGAACGACGACAAGAAATCAATCATCTCCAAAAAAGAGTTGAAAAAAGAGAAGCTTTGTTTGACCAAAAACTTTTGGAGCTTGAAGAGCGCCAACAGAAGCTTTATGATAAAGCACGACAAGTTGACACCGTTAAAAAAGAAATTGAAACAGTCAAACAACAACAAGTAGAAAAGTTGGAAAAAATCTCCGAGCTGACAAGAGAAGAGGCTAAAGAGATTCTCATCAAACATACCGAAGAAAGAGCCAAGACGGATCTACTCGGTCGTATTCGCAAACTGCAGGAACAATCCACTGAACAGCTGGAAACAAAGGCTAAAGAGCTGATCAGCACGGTCCTGCAAAGAATATCGCACGCTCATACGGCCGAAACTACCACTACCATTGTCAATCTTCCCTCCGACGAGATGAAGGGGCGAATAATAGGTCGTGAAGGTCGCAATATCAAGGCCATTGAACAGCTCACAGGGGTCGAGATAATAGTCGATGATACACCGGAGGCCATTCTCGTCTCCGGCTTCAACCCGATTCGTCGCCACTTGGCGAAGCGATCTCTGGATAAGCTTATTTCCGATGGTCGCATTCATCCCGGACGCATCGAAACAGTGGTCGAAGAGGCGAAGAAAGAACTGGCCGTCGACATAAAGAAGGCCGGCGAAGACGCTCTTTATGAGCTGGGTATTACCGGTATTGAGCCGAAGCTGATCATGTTACTAGGACGACTCAAATATCGCACCTCATACGGTCAAAATCAGCTTCTTCACTCGCTAGAAGTCGCTAAACTAGCCGGCTTGCTAGCGGCTGAAATCGGGGCCGACGTCTCCATCTGTAAGAAAGGTGGTCTTTTCCATGATATTGGTAAAGCTGTTGATCAGGAGATCCAAGGTGGCCATCCTGAGATCGGTTATGACATTCTCAAAAAGTTTGGCTTGCCGGAAGAGGTGGCCTATCTGTGTATTGCTCACCATGAAGATAACCCCCGTACCTTGGAAGGTGTGGTGTGTAAGGTAGCTGATTCTATATCTGGCGCTCGTCCCGGAGCACGAAAAGATTCTTTTGAAAACTATATTCAGAGACTAGATGAACTGGAAAAGCTGGCCAATAATTTTGAAGGGGTAGATAAAACCTACGCCATTCAGGCCGGTCGCGAAATTCGCGTCTTTGTCCGTCCGGAAAATATCGATGACTATCGAGCCATGAAATTGGCCCGTGAAATTGCCGACAAGATCGAACAGGAGTTGAAGTATCCCGGGGAAATAAAAGTTACCGTCATTAGAGAAACTCGTATTACCGAATATGCCCGTTAAACATCTCAAAATTATTTTCTTTGGCGATATTATGGGCAAGATCGGCCGACAAGCCGTTGCCCAAATACTTCCCCACTGGCAGGCCGAATATCAGCCTGATTTGATCATGGCCAACGTGGAAAATATTGCCCACGGCAAGGGCGTGACCGCCAAGACTTTGTCAGAGATGAAAGATTTGGGAATCCAGGTAATGACCTCCGGTAATCACGTCTGGCGCAAAGATAATGTCACCAATTTGATTGATCAAGAAGGCTACCCACTGCTAACCCCGGCCAATGATCCGCGCAGTCGCACCGGCGACGGTACCAAAATAATCACCGTCAAAGATACCAAGGTCGCAATCATAAACCTACTGGCCTACGAAGCAATGAAAGCCTACGCTGATAATGGCGATGAAATGACTATCCAATCACCGTTTGAAGCTATTGATGAAATTCTGGCGGAAGATTCAGTGAAGTCGTCCACTGTCAAAATCATTGACTTCCATTCCGAAATGACCAGCGAAGCCCGCGCCATGGGGTGGTATGTCGATGGCCGTGTCAGCGCTGTACTCGGTACTCACACGCACATTCCGACGGCTGACGCACAGATCATGCCAGCCGGGACCGCCTATATTACCGACGTTGGCATGGTGGGTGGCTATGAAACCGTCCTGGGGGTAAAAAAGGACATAATACTGGATCGTTTTATTGCCGGCAAGAAAATAGTCTTTGATATACCAAAAAGCGGGCCGGCGGAAATAAACGCGGTTTATATGGAAATAGAGGCCAGTACCGGAAAACCACAGCTCTTTCGCCACCTTCGAGAAATAGTTGAGATAAAATAAAATAATCGCTATACTGTAGATAGTAAAAAAATACAATTTTATGAATAAAGCCAAATTGATAGAAAACATCACTGAGCGCACTGGGATTGATAAGAAAGCAGTGGAAAGAGTGATTGATTCTTTGGAAGAAACTACCATTGCGGCCCTCCAAAATAGCGAAGAAGTAACATTGACCGGTTTCGGTACTTTTTCTGCGCGTATTCGCTCTTCACGCATGGGCGTTGATCCGCGTAATCCCAAACAAAGAATCAGGATGCCGGAAGTAAAAGTACCTAAATTCAAAGCGGGGAAAAATCTTAAAGAGGCCCTGAAGAAATCGCGTCAGGAATAGCCTTCCGCCGACACTATTCTTCTACTTGAGAATGGTTTTTTTGTTACGCAAAAAAGAGAGAGAGGTGTAGTCTCGGCGATGAATAAGTTCACCGACCGGCAAAATAATACACCGCTGCCTGTTTTCCCATCACCCGCGTGGTTCCAGAATTAAAATATAAGGCTCACCATTTTGCACATCGCCACCGTTCCAATCGTGGATGACGCTCAATAGGTGCTCGGCGTCATACATATAATCAGCACCTCTCTTCGTGCCCGGATCATTGGTGATAAACTTGTCGCCTTTGTAGCCCTTGATGACCATCATATGGTAGAGAGGGCCATCACCACTATAATTGGGGTTACCAATCGCCTTACCATAAAAAGGAGCTATAACCGGATAACCCTGAGCAATATACTCTTTTATCATTCTAACGGTGGGATTCTTTCTGATGATCGTATGGTAGCGCCAATAATTTTCCGCAATCGCCGCTGTCTCCACCATGGTCGTATCCTCGTAATAGTCAAAATAATTTTTCTCCCACTCTACCATATCAAGAATAGCACCGTTGGCTGTTTCAGCATCCAGCTGAGTTATGCCCTGCCAAAAGTAGTCCACCATTATAAGTGAA